>JBATTI010000099.1:0-14686 GCA_049670445.1 Albidovulum sp.
AAAACGGGCAAATCGGCCGTTGGGATAGGTTTCAGGGTCGCGTTCCACGGTGGTACCTGCGGCTTCGATCTGGGCAATCATCGCGTCCAGATCGCGGACCCGGAAATTGACCATGAACTGACGCGCCGGGTCGCCGAAATAATCGGTGTCAGCGGCAAAGGGCGCAAAAACCGTATCACCGCCGTCTTGGTGCCAAGACGGTGTGTCATAATCGCTGGGCACCTTGTCGACGCCAAGCACGCGGGCATACCACTCCCCAAGCGCTTGCGGGTCTGTTGACCGGAAAAACAGCCCGCCGATTCCAAGAACTTTTTCCATCCTGTCCAAGATTACCGCATTTGCGTTTCGCAGGCAAAGCCTCCGCTATTGCGCCTTGGTGACCGGTTCAGGTGCCCAATCAATCCAAAGCAGGGCGTCGATACGACATCCTGCGTCGATTTTGCACTGTTCCCACTGGCACAGAATCGCTAACAGGGCTGCGGAGCATGTTTTTGCTGCCCTGTTCGGGGCGGCGTAGGATTTGAGGAGATGCACGCCGATGAAGGTTCTGGTGCCTGTGAAGCGGGTGATCGACTATAACGTGAAAGTTCGCGTCAAGGCGGATGGCAGCGGTGTCGATCTGGCCAACGTTAAAATGTCGATGAACCCCTTTGACGAGATTGCCGTTGAAGAGGCGATCCGCCTGAAAGAGGCCGGCAAAGTCGAAGAGATCGTCGTGGTCTCGATCGGCGTGAAGCAGGCGCAAGAAACCCTGCGCACCGCTTTGGCGATGGGCGCTGACCGCGCCATCCTGATCGAAGCCGCGTCAGATGTGCATGTCGATATTGAGCCTTTGGCCGTGGCCAAGCTTCTGGCCGCTGTCGTCAAGGAAGAAAACCCCGGCATCGTGCTTTGCGGCAAGCAGGCCATCGACAATGACATGAACGCGACGGGGCAGATGCTTTCGGCGCTTCTGGGCTGGTCGCAGGCCACGTTCATTTCCGAACTGAACATTGATGGCGACAGCGCCACCGTGACCCGCGAGGTTGACGGCGGTCTGCAAACGATCAAGGTCAAGATGCCCGCAATCGTCACGGTCGATCTGCGCCTCAATGAACCACGCTATGCGTCTTTGCCGAACATCATGAAGGCCAAGAAAAAGCCTTTGGATGAAAAGACACCGGCCGATTACGGTGTTGATGTGGCGCCGCGTCTGACCATCGTGACAACCACCGAACCCGCAGGCCGCAAGGCTGGCGTCAAGGTCGGTTCGGTGGAAGAGCTGATAGCGAAACTCAACGACGAAGCGGGGGTGATCTGATGGCTGTTCTTCTTTTGGGCGAAGTCACCGATGGGCAGCTTTCGGTCGATGCCACTGCCAAGACGGTAACCGCTGCGTTGAAACTGGGTGATGTGACCGTGCTTTGTGCCGGCGCCAAAGCGGCAGATGCGGCCGCCGAGGCGGCCAAGATTGCCGGTGTCAAACAGGTGCTTTGCGCCGAAGATACCTCGCTTGGTCACCGTTTGGCGGAACCGACTGCGGCGCTGATCGTGTCGCTTGCTGGTGATTACAGCCATATCGTCGCCCCGGCGACAACCGATGCCAAGAACGTGCTGCCCCGCGTGGCGGCCTTGCTTGACGTCATGGTGATTTCCGACGTTTCCGGCGTGGTCGATGCCGATACGTTTGAACGCCCGATCTATGCCGGTAACGCCATTCAGACGGTCAAATCTGCTGATAAGATCAAGGTCGTGTCGATCCGTACCTCGACCTTCGATCCGGCTTCTATGGGTGGGTCGGCTTCGGTTGAAACCATCGGTGCTGCCGCCAATCCGGGCCTGTCGGAATGGCTTGAAGACAAGGTTGCCACCTCTGATCGTCCTGAGCTGACTTCGGCGGGTATCGTTGTGTCGGGTGGGCGTGGTGTCGGATCGCAGTCGGACTTTGCGCTGATCGAAAAGCTGGCCGACAAGCTGGGCGCTGCCGTCGGGGCCTCGCGTGCGGCTGTGGACAGCGGCTATGCGCCGAATGACTGGCAGGTCGGGCAAACCGGCAAGGTCGTCGCACCACAGCTTTACGTGGCCGTCGGCATCTCGGGCGCGATCCAGCACCTTGCGGGGATGAAGGACAGCAAAGTCATTGTTGCGATCAACAAAGATGAAGAGGCGCCGATCTTTCAGGTTGCCGATTACGGGCTGGTGGCGGATCTGTTCACCGCTGTGCCGGAATTGATCGAAAAGCTTTGATGCCCCAGGGAGCGGCCTTTGCTGCCCCTGATCACGAATGACAAAAAGCCCGCCGGATTGGCGGGCTTTTTTTTGTCAAAGGTTGCGAAGAACGACCGGTCTTAGCGCGGCCGCAATTTCCTTATGCACACGCGGCCCCGGCATCTGTGCCGCAATCGGCGCATCCAGTGCGGGAAAAATCATCCCTTCAGTGCCTGCCCCGCGCGCGGCGGCACTTGGCGTGACCCGCACTATATCTGTGGCAAAGGGCTTGATTGCGTTGATCATTTCCTCGTCGATCAACAAAGGTTCAAGCCCCAGATCGTCACGCGATTGCCCGTCAGCATGATGATCGCCAATCCACAAAAGCACCGAATGCCCGACGATTTTTTGCAACAGCAGCCGCATTCTGGCGACCCAGGCCGCCTTCAACTCCATCTCCAGCACCGCAAATTTTTCCGGCGCCTGAGATTTGAGCGACAAAAGCATATGCCGGGTGAAGTGGAATTCGGTAAAATCCACCTCATTGAAAATGGTCTTCATCATCGCAGAGGCACGCAAGAACCGGTCATTGCGACGTGGATGCACCGCATAGAACCGGTTGGACATATTATGCGCGCCCAAAAGCTGCACGACAGTCACCTGTGCCTTGTTGCACGCATCAATAATAACCGGTTCGTTCAGGAAAACATCGGCCCCGGCGTTCATGTAGCCAAAATTCACAACCTGAATGTCTGTGCTTCGCTCCAACAACGCAGGGAAGGGCTCTGCGATATATTTGCCGTAGGTTTCCGACCCGCCCAGAACAGCACAATAGGCCGTGTTCAATCGGCGTCTGGGGCCGCGAAACAAGAGCTTTGAATGCCCGTAACGGCATGGAAAATAGTCCAGAGCTAAATCGCCCTGATATTCATAGGCCATGGTTCCCACCTTCTTTTTAGACTCACCCAGGGCCAATGTGCACACCAAGCCTTGCCAAATGCCTAAAGCGAGCAATTTAAGCATTGTCCGCCTTGGTGCATAACTCTTGCGCAACCGGGAAGGGGGTGCATAAGGTCTTGTGAAAAGAAGCCAAGGAAGGTCAGGTCATGGATATCCAGTCGGTGGGCATCGTAGGTGCGGGGCAAATGGGCAATGGAATTGCGCATGTCTTTGCCATGGCGGGGTTTGACGTCTTGATGACCGACATCAACCAAGATGCCATTGATAAGGCCGTGGCGCTGATTGACCGCAATCTTGACCGCCAGGTCAGCCGCGAAAAGATCACGCAAGAGGACCAGAAATCCGCAATGGCGCGTATCTCGACCACGCTGAAGCTGGCGGATCTTGGGCAATGCGATCTGATCATCGAGGCGGCGACAGAGCGTGAAACCGTAAAATCGGCGATATTCGAAGATCTTTTGCCACATCTGAAACCAACGACGATCTTGACGTCGAACACCTCGTCGATCTCGATCACCCGGCTGGCCAGCCGTACCGACCGGCCCGAAAAATTCATGGGGTTTCATTTCATGAATCCGGTGCCGGTGATGAAGCTGGTCGAATTAATTCGCGGCATTGCGACCGACGATCCGACCTATCAGGCCCTGTTGAAGGTTGTCGACAAGCTGGGCAAGACTGCCGCCAGCGCCGAGGACTTCCCGGCCTTCATTGTCAACCGCATCTTGATGCCGATGATCAATGAGGCTGTCTATACGCTTTACGAAGGCGTGGGGTCGGTCAAATCCATCGACGAATCGCTTAAACTTGGGGCCAATCATCCGATGGGTCCGCTAGAGCTTGCCGATTTTATCGGCCTGGACACCTGTCTTGCGATCATGAACGTGCTGCATGAAGGGCTGGCCGATACCAAATACCGCCCTTGCCCCCTGCTGACCAAATATGTCGAGGCCGGGTGGCTTGGCCGCAAGACCGATCGCGGCTTTTACGATTATCGCGGCGAAGTGCCGGTGCCTACGCGCTGATCAGGGTTTCATCGCAAGGGTAAGGTCGCGCAGCCAGGCCAGCATGCCGCGCGGATCATCCGACCATTTTGCAAGTTCTGCCGGGCCGATCGCCGGGCCGATCTTCGGACATTGCGGTTTGAACAAAGCCGAGCGGATTTCGTGCAACAAAAGCCCTTGCCGGATCGTGGCCGATACTTTGTTTGCAATCAGATACATACGGGTATTTTGCCCCATAAAGCAGATGGGCAGCACCGAGGCACCAGAGCGTGTCACCATCTTGGCGGTAAACGGGTTCCATTCAGGCTCAACCGCCGGGCCAAAGAACGTCTCCGAAGAGGCAACGCGGCCGGCGGGAAACAAGATGATGCACCCGCCGCGTTTCAGATGCGCCATACATTCGGCACGCATTTCCAACGCCAGTTCGCGTGAGTTTTCTTCATGCGGGAAGGGGACGGGAATAAGAAATTCTTCGATCTCGGGCACACCAGTCAGCAGGGATCGGGTCAGGATCTTGTAATCCGTGCGCACCCGCCCGATCAGTTCCGCCAGCACCATCCCATCGACCAGCCCATGCGGATGGTTTGATACGACGACCAAAGGGCCCGTGGGGGGGATATGCGCGATCTCTTCAGGTGGGGTTTGAACATCAATGCCCATGGTCTTGAGCGCCTTGGGCCAGAATGGCTGGCCAAAGGGCGCGCCCGAACGCTCAAACTGACGGATCAGCCGGATCAGGGTCAGCTTGCCGGTCAGCCATTCGATTGTGCGGATGGCGCCAGCCTTGAACGGGTTGGTGAAGGTGCCGGCATAGGACAAGCGCCGCATTCTGTACGGCTTGAAGGGAGGTGGGGATATATCGTTGGATTGGTCCAAGGTCGGTATCCCTTTCGAGTCTGACAACGGGGTCAGAACTCTTCTCCAAAACGGCTGTCGATCAAGTTGCGCAAGGCCTCTGCCAGCTTGTCAGCCTCTGGTCCTGTCGTTGTTACAGAGACTGAGGTGCCTTTGGAAGCACCAAGCATCAAAAGACCCATTATTGAATCACCAGAGACGCTCATCCCGTCTTTTTCGACCTCGGCGCTTGCATCAAACCCCTCAACCACTTCGACGAATTTTGCAGACGCCCGCGCGTGCAGGCCCTTTTCATTGATGATGTCCAACACCAGAGAAGTCATTGATTTCCTTGCCCCGAACCTACGTAACTATTAATATACTTCCGGCCCGCATCCAATGCCGAGGCAACGGCATCGGGCACAGCCAGATTGCGCGACTTCGCCAATTTGATCAACATCGGCAGGTTTGCGCCGTAAATGATCTGCCGGTTTTCGACCACACAGGCCTTGAGTGACAGGTTAGAGGGCGATCCGCCGAACATGTCTGTTACCACAACCACGCCTGAACCGCTATCAACCGCATCGGCGGCTGTCATGATCTCTTTTTGTTTTGCACCACGATCGTGGTCTTCCTCGATTGAAATAGCACGAATCCCGGTTTGCTTGCCGACAACATGTTCGACAGCGCCAAGATATTCCTTAGCTAGGCCGCCATGTGCGACGATCACTATCCCAATCAAGCCCGATCACCTTGCGTGTTCTTGGATGTGCTGGCCATCCGTCGTTCCAGTTCCCGATGCCTTTTAGATACCTGCCAGCCCTGGGCTGCAAGTGCTTTGGCCATCATTTCCGTTACCGCTACCGACCGGTGCTGCCCCCCCGTGCAGCCAAAACCGATAGAGACGTGGCTCTTGCCCTCATCGACCTGTGCTGGCAACAAAAAAAGCAATAAGTCACGCGTTTTTTCAACAAACGTTGGGTAACGCGGGTCATCTTGCACGTATAAGGCGACTTTGTCATCGCGGCCGTCCAGGTCGCGCAGCCCGGCTTCCCAATGCGGATTGCGCAAGAACCGGCAATCGAACATAAGATCAAGCCCGCGCGGCACACCTCGTTTGTAGGAAAACGAATGCAGCGAGACGGAAAGACCTTCGCCAAGGCCGCGGTCAAACCAGCGGCCAAGCTCTGACTTCAGTTCATGCGGGGAAAGATCGCTGGTGTCGATCAACACATCGGCACGTGCGCGGATCGGCATCAGAAGGTCAATCTCGCTGGCAACACCTTGTTCGGGTGAGGTGGCAGAGCCCATCGGATGGCGCCTTCGGGTTTCGTTATAGCGCCGGATCAACTCGGCGGGCTGACAATCCAAAAACAGCAATTCGACATGCACATCCGGGCGGCGGGTCAGGTCGTCGATCAATTCAATAAGCGCATTGACCGAAAATTCGCGGTTGCGCACATCAAAGCCAAGCGCCACGGGGCGGGCAATCGGGGGGCCGTCGAACAGGCGTGGCACCAGACTTAGCGGCAGGTTGTCGATAGGCTCATAACCCAGATCCTCCAGCGCGCGGATCGCCGTCGCGCGGCCTGCCCCCGATGGGCCGGTAACCAGCACGATGCGGTGGCCGTCGGGCCCTTGCGCTTTGGTCTGATGGTCTTCACCGGTCATGGTCTGACTTCCGGTCCTTGTTGCATGGCCTGAGCACCTTTGGGTTCACGCGATCCGCCCTGCCTTTACATATTGCAAAATTGCTGCGGGGAAATGGCTTGCCGCGATTTTGTGAACAAGCGGCAATGAAACCCCGTGGATGTCGGTCATCCGATTGCAGGGCAGGCGGGCGGATTCCTCTTGCCCCATATCAACAACCAAAGCCACGCGCGCCGGGGCTGCGGGTTCGGCGGCCAATATACCGACAAAGCGGGCCTCGATCCGGCCGCTGATGGCCGCGGGTGCGGCGGCCCATACTGCGCCGTCGATGTGGGACACCAGCACCTGATCATCGCTGATCAATCTGCATCCATAGGCCATAAGGTCGAGTGCGAGGGCGGATTTGCCCGAACCGGACGGCCCGATGATCAATATCGCCCGGTCCAAAAGTGCCACGGCACTTGCGTGAAGTCTGATAGGCTCTTGATCGCCCGCGTTCACACCGGCAGGCCGATTACGAACCGCGCGCCCAGAGGTTCGGAGGTGATATCGGCATCAGTGGGGCGGATGTTTTCGGCCCAGATCACGCCGCCATGCGCCTCGACGATCTGCTTGGAAATCGCCAGGCCCAGCCCGGAATGTTCGCCAAACTGGCCCGCTGGCCGCTCGGAATAGAAGCGTTTGAAGACTTTGGTCAAAGCCCCATCCGGGATGCCTGGCCCGGTGTCTTCAACCACGATCAAAACCCGGCTTTCGCGTTTGCGCGCCCAGACCCGCACGGCGTCGCCTTCATTGCAAAATGAGATGGCGTTGGTGATGATATTGACGAATACCTGCGCAAGCCGCCCCTCAAGGCCCTGAATGACAATCGGATCAGGCGGCAGGTCAGAGATAAAATCAACCCCTTTTGCACGGGCCTCATGACCCAGATATTCGGTCAGATTGCCAAGCATCTTCAAAAGGTTGAAGCTTTCTTCTTCTTCCTTGACCAACTCACTGTCCAGCCGCGAGGCGTTCGAGATGTCGCTGACCAATCGGTCAAGGCGGCGCACGTCATGGTCGATCACATCCAAAAGCTTGTCGCGCTGATCGTCGCGCTTGGCGACCCGCAAGGTGCCCACGGCCGAACGTAGGGACGCCAAGGGGTTCTTGATTTCATGCGCAACATCGGCGGCGAATTGTTCATTGGACTCGATCCGCTCATAAAGTGCCGAGACCATACCGCGCATCGCCCCGGACAGGCGCCCGATTTCATCAGGGCGCGCCGTAAGGTCGGGGATGCGCACCCGGCTGGGCGACATTTTTCTGGCGTTCTTGTCGCGGCCAAGCTCGGCGGCGGCGGCCAGATCAGAGAGCGGGTTGGCGATGGTTGACGCCAGAACCAGACTTAGCCCGATAGACACGATGATGGCGACAACGAACATCTGCAAAACCTGTTCGCGTTCGACCCGCACCAATTGATTGATTTCCCCGGCGTAGGAGGTCACGGCGGCGACGCCCACAACCGTGCCGCGCTGCTTGATCGGGGTTGCGACGGTAAAGGTCGCCTCGCCATGAAGATCATGCGCTGTGCGCACCTGGGTTGATCCGGCCAATGCGTCCGGGATAAGCTCTTTCGCCAGATCTTCCGGGTGGACGACCACATCACGTTCATTCACCGGGGCCAGCAAGGTAGCGATGCTTTCCCACAGCCGGTTCAAAATATCGGTAATGACGGTAGAGCGGTGATCGCGCTGCAGGCCGGCCACAATCTCTGATTCCGGTCGTTGTGTGCCAATGCTGGTGGCGATCAGCTGTCTGTCCGTGTCGAAAATGAACAGCTCCACCCCGGGGGGGAGTTCGATATCGGCGGCGACGGCGACAACGTCGATCCCCTCACCCGATATGAAATTCGCAGGAACGCTGTCTTCCAGGCGCGCCTCGAACACATCAGCGATCAACTGTGCTTCTGCGACCAGCCCGCTTTCGCGCTGCAACACCAGACTGTCACGGAACGGGTTAAGGTATAGGACACCAGCGACAAGAACGATCATCGCCATAAGGTTGAAGATGATGATCTTGCGCGCCAAGGGAGAGCGGTTGAGCGAGATGAAACCCCGCCTGCGCCGCCCCGCCGTCAGTTCGGAATCGACAGTTCCCTCGGGCGCGACCCAGTCTTCGCCCAGCACGACATCTGCCCGATTTCCCGTTTTTCCGCGCACGGCCATCCTCGACGTACCCTTGCTTATGGAAGGGCTTATTCTTCGTTATATCGGTAGCCGATACCATAAAGCGTTTCGATGGCGCCAAAATCATCATCAACCATACGCATTTTTTTACGCAATCTTTTGATATGGCTGTCAATGGTGCGGTCATCGACATAAACCTGATCGTCATAGGCGACATCCATCAGCTGATCGCGGCTTTTCACAAAGCCGGGCCGCTGTGCCAATGCTTGCAGCAGCAAGAATTCGGTCACGGTCAGCGCCACGTCGCGGCCCTTCCAGCTTACCGAATGGCGCAGCGGGTCCATGACCAACTCACCACGTGTCATGATCTTGGTTTCTTCGGTCGTGGCCACCTCGCCCGAGGCGATGGCTTCTTGGCGGCGCAAAAGGGCGCGGATGCGTTCGACCAAAAGGCGCTGCGAGAAGGGTTTTTTGACGTAATCGTCAGCGCCCATGCGCAGGCCCAGCACTTCGTCGATCTCGTCATCCTTCGAGGTCAGAAAAATAACCGGCATCGAGGTTTTCTGGCGCAGGCGTTGCAGAAGGTCCATTCCGTCCATGCGCGGCATCTTGATGTCCAGAACCGCCATATCGGGCATGCGTTTGGTGAAGGCCTCCAGGGCCGATTGCCCGTCATTATAGGTTTCAACCTCAAAGCCTTCGGCCTCAAGTGTCATAGAGACGGATGTCAGGATGTTCCTGTCATCGTCAACCAGTGCAATCCGCGACATGTTTTTTTCCTTGTTCTGCTCTGATCTTGTTCGGTTTTCCGGCAGTTTCCAATTTCCGGCCCGCGGAATCAACTGGTAAGTGCGAAACAGCCCATCATTGCGAATCAGTAGGCGCGGAAAGTTTCAAAGGCTGACCTATTTGCCTCACCTTTGATCACAGTCGCGGGGCGAAGGGCGGTCTGTTGCCGATGATTGCGCTAAAGCGGCGATGATGGCGCTAACGGCAACAAAGTGTTCTGGTTCAAGATGATAGCGTCATATATAGCTCACAATGTCCCTCGCTTCGTGGGGCATCAGCGCCCCATTGGCCCGGGGAGATGCAGATTTGGGATCGAAACTATTTGCGCCGCACTGCGGCAACGGGAGCTAACGAATGACAATTGGACGTGTAAACCCTGCGAACCGACTGGATGAACAAGGTATTACGGGGCTTGGCAACGTCTATTATAACCTGCGCGAACCGGCCTTGATCGAAGAGGCGCTGAAGCGCGGTGAAGGCACCTTGGGCAAGGGCGGGTCCTTCCTGGTGACAACCGGCAGCCACACGGGCCGTTCGCCCAAAGACAAATTCGTGGTTCGCACGCCTTCGGTTGAAGATTCGATCTGGTGGGAAAACAATGCGCCGATGACGCCCGCTGCTTTCGATCAGCTCCATGCCGATATGATTGAACATATGAAGGGCGGCGACTACTTCGTTCAAGACCTGTTCGGTGGGGCCGATCCCGAACACCGGCTTGACGTGCGTGTCGTGACCGAACTGGCCTGGCATGGGCTGTTCATCCGCCACCTGCTGCGCCGCCCCTCAAAGGATGAACTGGACGCGTTCGCGCCGGAGTTCACCGTCATCAACTGCCCAAGCTTTCAGGCCGATCCTGCCCGCCATGGATGCCGTTCGCAGACCGTGATTGCGCTGAATTTCGACAAGAAACTTATCTTGATCGCCAATAGCGCCTATGCGGGCGAAAACAAGAAATCGGTCTTTTCGCTGTTGAACTACATTTTGCCCGGTAAGGGCGTCATGGCGATGCATTGCTCGGCCAACCACGCGATTGATAACTCCGATGATACGGCAGTGTTTTTTGGGCTTTCGGGCACCGGCAAAACCACGCTTTCGGCGGATCCTTCGCGGATCTTGATCGGCGACGATGAACATGGCTGGTCGGAAAAGGGCACCTTCAACTTCGAGGGCGGCTGCTACGCCAAGACCATCAATCTGTCGCCCGAAGCAGAGCCCGAGATTTACGCCACCACCGAAAAATTCGGCACAGTCATCGAAAACATGATCTTCGATCCAGAGACCAAGGACCTGGATTTTGAGGATTCGAGCATTACCGCCAATATGCGCTGCGCCTATCCGCTCGACTATATCTCTAACGCCTCGGACACAGCACTTGGCGGGCATCCGAAGAATATCATCATGCTGACCTGCGACGCATTCGGGGTATTGCCGCCGATCGCACGGATGACGCCAGCACAGGCGATGTATCACTTTCTGTCAGGCTTCACATCGAAAGTGGCGGGCACGGAACTGGGCGTCACGGAACCGCAGCCGACCTTCTCAACCTGTTTCGGCGCGCCCTTCATGCCCCGCAGACCAGAGGTTTATGGCAAGCTTTTGCAAGAAAAGATCGCGCATCATGGGGCGACCTGCTGGTTGGTCAACACGGGCTGGACGGGTGGGGCTTACGGCACCGGCAGCCGCATGCCGATCAAGGCCACGCGTGCGCTTTTGACGGCCGCATTGGACGGTTCGCTGAACGAAGTGCAGTTCCGCAAAGATCCGAATTTCGGCTTTCAAGTGCCGATCTCGGTGCCGGGGGTAGAGGATCGTTTGCTTGATCCGCGCCGGACATGGGCGGACGTTGCGGCCTATGACGCACAAGCGCAAAAGCTGGTGAACATGTTCGCGGATAATTTCGCGCAATATGTGCCCTTCATTGATGATGATGTCCGGGCCGCCGCGATCGGCTGATTGCAGGTCTGACGGCGCGCCGACACCTGCGTTCAAAAACCAAGGGCGCGGCGGATCAGGTTAAGCCCGGTGATCGCCAGCACGACAAGCGTCCAGCGGCGGAAGCGGGCGGCATCAAGCCGATCTTGAATGGCGAAGCCTGCGTATAGGCCCGCCATGGCCGGCACCGTCAAGATAACCGACAGCGGCAAGGTCGCGGCGTTCAAAACCCCCGAACCGGTATGGCCGACCACCAGCATGGCCGAACCAATCAGATAGACCACGCCCTGCACGCGGATATTTTCGTGTTTGCCAACCCCAAGCGAGGTCAAAAGCGCAATCGTGGGCGGGCCCCAGACCCCGGATATTCCACCATAAAAGCCACCAACCAGCCCGGTCAGAATTTCTGCTCGTCCCCGGTTGCGGGCATCGAAGCGCAGCTGCCAGCCACCAAGCTGGCTGAGTGCGAAGGCGACAATCGGCACGCCAAGCGCCATCAGCAGTGCCGTTTGAGAGACGTAAGGGACGATCTGTGCTGCAAGCAGGATGACGATGCAAATCGTCACCAAAAGACGGCGGTATTCGTAGGTTGTGGCAAGGGCCGCACCAAAGCCTTGCCGCATCGCTTGCGCAATATTGGTGACCAATGTGGGTAAGATAAGGGCGGCCAGCGCCTCATTCGCGGGTAAGAAAGAGGCGAGGCCCGAGATCATGATCATCGGCATGGCAAAGCCCACCGCACCTTTGACGATGCCGGCGCAAAGGGTGATTGTCGCCGCAAGCAGGAAAATCGTCAGTTCTGGTCCAAAATCGAACAAATGCGCCTCCTTGGGATTGTATAGTGCTAACAGCGCGCGCCTGCATGGCATTTCTGCGCGACATTTTCATGCTTGCGATGCCGCAAGTGCGAATTAATATTGCGCTGCACCTGCAAAATACCCTAACTGGGCGTGATTGCCGAAAAGGAGCCGATTCATGCCCCATGATGGAGCCGAAATGCCCAAAAACACCTCTTTGCCGGATTTGATGGTGCAAACCAGCGCGGCCCTGCCAGAGGTAGAGGCGCTGCTGGCCAAGGCGACGGCCGATATGCGCGCAAAGGTCAGCGTGAATGGCCGGGTTGCCGCCGCCGCACTTGAGGAACATCAGTTCGCAGCCCATGCCCTGTCGTGGCTGGCCACCTATGTGGAAGCCTTGCGGCAGATGCGCGCCTGGGCGGGGCGGATTTCCGAGACCGGCGGGTTTGGAGAGATGGAAAGCCTGATCCTGCAGATCGGCTTTGGCGAATATCTGGCGCAGATTGCGGGCGGCATCCCGATGAGCCAGGGCGAAGTGGCGCGGCTTGGCGATCTTGGTCTGAGCTGGCAACCCGGCGCGGCGGCGGCCGAATTGATCGCCGGCGCCAACAGCCCGGCGGCGCGGGCGCGGCTGGTGGCATTGATGCGCGAAAATCATGGCCGCGCGACATTTGGTACCTCTGGCCTTGATGATGAGCTGGAAATGATCCGCGATCAGTTCCGCCGTTATGCCGAAGAACGTGTGGTGCCCAATGCCCATGGCTGGCACCTGAAGGATGAACTGATCCCGATGGACGTGATCACCGAGCTGGCCGAATTGGGCGTGTTCGGGCTGACCATCCCGGAAGAATTCGGCGGGCTTGGCCTGTCGAAAGCCTCGATGGTGGTGGTCTCGGAAGAACTGTCGCGCGGCTATATCGGCGTGGGGTCACTGGGCACGCGCAGCGAGATTGCGGCAGAGCTTATCCTTTGCGGCGGTACGGCGGAACAAAAGGCCCATTGGCTGCCAAAGCTTGCGAGTGGTGAGATCCTGCCCACGGCGGTCTTCACCGAACCCAATACCGGGTCAGACCTTGGATCCTTGCGTACCCGCGCGGTGAAGGATGGCGACGATTGGACAGTGACCGGCAACAAGACCTGGATCACGCATGCGGCGCGCACCCACGTAATGACGCTTCTGGCGCGGACTGATCCTGCGACCACCGACTACAAGGGGCTTTCCATGTTCCTTGCGGAAAAGACGCCGGGCACCGATGCAGAACCCTTCCCGACACCGGGGATGAGCGGGGGTGAGATCGAAGTGCTTGGTTACCGCGGCATGAAGGAATATGAACTTGGCTTTGACGGGTTCAAGGTAAAGGGCGAAAACCTGCTGGGCGGGGTGCCGGGGCAGGGCTTCAAACAGCTTATGCAAACCTTCTAATCTGCACGCATTCAGACTGCCGCCCGTGCCATAGGCGTGGCACAATCGGCGCTGGAGGTCGGCATGAAATATGCCGAAGACCGCAAGCAATTCGGCAAAAGCCTGATCGAATTCCCGCGTGTGGCCGGCAAACTGGCGATGATGGCGGTCGAAATCATGATCGCCCGCCAGCTGACCTATCATTCCGCATGGCAAAAAGATCATGACAAGCGCTGCGATCTGGAGGCGGGGATGGCCAAGCTTTTGGGCGCGCGCGTGGCCTGGGCTGCGGCGGATAATGCTTTGCAGATCCATGGTGGTAACGGCTTTGCGCTGGAATATCAGATCAGCCGGATTCTATGCGACGCCCGTATCTTGAATATCTTTGAGGGCGCCGCCGAAATTCAAGCCCAGGTTATTGCGCGACGCTTGCTGGACTGATGCCCGCCCCAACCCGCACAGCGCCGCCATGCGAAGGCCGCGCTGTTCCAAGCCGCGGATGCATGTACCCGGCTATAGCGAAGGCTATGGCAAATCCCACGCCGCTTGCTGCGAAAATGCCTGCAAGCGGGGCGGCCAGCAGCACAAGATAGGCCACACCCGGTGTTGCGATGCCCGATACATCGCGAAAGCTGGAATAGACGGCGGCCATTTCAGACCGCTCTGACGGTTTGACCGACATCATGAAGGGCAGGCCGCCGGTTGCATCCAGCATCACCAATCCGATTGATCCAAGCGATAGCAAGACCACCGTAGCCCAAGGCAATGGCGAGGCCGCCGAGGCCAAAATGAAGGTGACGGCACACCAGCAAAGGGTAACGCGCATCACCCGCCGCAAGGAGGTTTTGGTCGCGAAGCGCAACATGAAGGGCGAGATGAACAACAAGCTGTTGGACGCCGAAAGCACCATGCCGCCGATCTTGTCGCCAAGGCCCGCCTCGACGCAAAAGATCGGCAGATAGACGA
>JBATTI010000100.1:0-7376 GCA_049670445.1 Albidovulum sp.
GGCCAGATCACCAAATGACCCAAACGGGCTGTCAGAGATCGTGTCAAAACAGGTGATCTGCACATTGGTGGGCGTCCAGCCCACGCCGCGCTTTTGCCGCTTGCCCCAATCCGCCACCGGAAAGGATTTGCCGCGCAAGATTCCGGCCAGATCAGAGGTGCCTACGAATACCAGCCTGTCGTCACTGTCCATCATGCCCGGTCCGCCAAATCACTACCCGGCTCGGATCGCAGCGCATCCCACTCCGCAATCCGCGCCCTGGTGGCATCCCAGTTGCGTTCGGCCAAAGGCACCAGCAGCGCCTCGATCATCGCCAATGCGGGGGTGTAGCTATCCCATAGCGTGCCGGAATCAATCGGAACGGCCACAAGCTCGGCCGCGCCTTTTGCGGCTGGGCTGACCCATTGATCGGTGATCACAATGGTTTGCGCCTTGCGGGCCCGCGCGGCGGCGGAAAGCCGTTCAAGGCTGGGCTGATAGCGTCTGAAATCGATCACCAGCAGAATGTCCTTGGGGCGCAGCCGCAAAAGATACTCGGGCCATACTTCGGGATCGGACGGGATGTGAAACACATCCTTGCGGATCTGACGCAGGTGCCGGGCAAAGAAATCGGCGATACTATCGCTCATCCGGCCGCCGATCAGATAGATGCGGCGCTTCGGATCGCTCAGCAAATCGCACAGACGCTCGAATTGCGCAGGGGATACACGCTCTTTCAACGCGGCGTTCAGCGCATCAATCCGGCTCAGATAAGAGGCCAGCGGCGCTGATTGGTCGATGCCGCTGTCACGGCGCTTCAGATCAATCGGTGATTGGCGGCCTTCTTTCAGCTCTTGCACCAGCCGCTGCTGGAATTCCTGAAACCCGCCGCAGCCGATCTTGGTTACGAACCGCGAAATCGACGGCGCCGATATATGGGCGCGCTGCGACAACTCCTGAATTGGTTCAAGTCCGGCGAAGGGATAGTCGGCCAACAGAACCGACGCCAACTGCCTTTCGGCGGGCGTGAACGTGTCGACCTTTTGTTCCATCAATTGCCGAATATGCACACGCGCCCCGCCGAATGACCCTTGCATCAAGAATAGGGCGGATGAAAAAAGACTGTCAATCTGTATATAATCGGTACAAATGATCGAATATTTTTGGAATCATTCGCGCCTTGAAGCTTACGCAGGTCATCGGAGATAGGTTTGGCAAGATCACAGGTCGAGGGTTTCGCTGATGCATTGCTTCACAAGGGTGTCGATCCAGAACCCGTGCAAGTCACCCACCCCGATGCCGCAGCACCGCTTTTGCTGATCTGTGAACATGCGGGGCGCGCGATCCCCAAAAAGCTTGGCTCGCTTGGCCTGTCGGCGACCGCGTTTGACCTGCATATCGCCTATGACATTGGCGCAAAGACCGTGGCCACCGACCTTGCCGATCGCTTCGGCTGCACGCTTGTTGCGCAACGCTACAGCCGTTTGGTGATTGATTGCAACCGCCCCGCCGGATCACCCCAGTCGATCCCCAAGGTCAGCGACGGGGTCATCATCCCCGGCAACACCAACCTGTCGGCGACCGATCGCGGCTTGCGCGAAAAGGCGATTTTCGCGCCATTTGCCGAACGCTGCGCACTGGAAACCCAACGCAACAACCACCGCTTTGCTTTCGCCATCCACAGCTTCACCCCCCGCATGGGCGGTCAGTCACGCCCATGGGATATAGGGTTTCTCTACCGCGCGCCTTGCAGCCAGGGTGACCGGCTGGTGGCGCTTTGCCGCGATTTGTGGCCGGGGCTGACGATTGGCGAAAACCAACCCTACCAGATCGAAGATGCGACGGATTGGTTCATCCCGGCCTGCGCCGAGCCTCGCAAAATTCCCCATTGCCTGATTGAGGTCAGAAACGACCATCTGCTGACGGCGGACGGATGCGCCCTATGGGGGGAACGACTTTATCAGCTGCTGTCAACTTTCATGGAGCAAATCGATGCAACTCACGCGTAATATCCCCCTGGTTCCGGCGAAATCGGCGCTGTTGTTCATTGATGTTCAAAACTTCAGCGCCCACCGCGATGGCGCGGAATTCAGGGATCTGCCAAAGGCGGAATTTGCGGCCAAATATGGCTGGTATTTTGATCAGCTTGACACCCGCGTGATCCCAAACATGCAAACCATCCAGACGGCGTGCAGGCAGGCCGGTGTTGAGGTGATGTACACAACCATCGAAAGCCTGACGCTGGATGGGCGCGACCGCTCGCTTGACTATAAAATCACCGGATTTCATGTGCCGAAGGGCTCATGGGACGGGAAAGTCATCGACAAGATCGCGCCTCAAGGCGACGAAATCGTTCTTCCCAAGACATCATCCTCGGTCTTTGTGTCGACGCATATCGACTATATCTTGCGCAATCTGGGCGTGACCCAACTGGTGATCAGCGGCCTGATCACCGATCAATGCGTCGAAAGTGCAATCCGCGACGCCTGCGATCTTGGATATCTGGTGACCGAGGTAACCGACGCATGCCTGACCTATGACCAAGAACGCCACGATCATTCCTTGCGCACGATCAAGGGTTATTGCCGACAAGTGACGACAGAGGAACTCGTGAAGGAGTTGAACGGGGGTTAGCGATGTTATGGGGCCACTTGGGGCGAAGGTCACTTCGCGCCCGTGAACCGTGGGTTTTTTGCCCGCCCCTGCTTTAAGCGGCGATCCTCGGCCCGACACTACTTCCATTAGGGGGCCGACACAGTATACCCTAGCGGCAAGAGGGCAAATCCACGTCGCAATTGCCTGAAAAACGCTTGGGGGACCTTATGTATCGCGTCTGGAATTACGTCTCAACCTATTCGCTGCTGTTGATCGCCGGTGCGGCTATTGCCATTGTCTGGGCCAATACCGATGCGCATAGCTACCACGCGCTTGTCCATTACGTGATGATCGACAACTTCTTTATAGGCGAGCCAAGCTACGAAGGCGGCTCGGTCCAGCGCACCTTGACGCTGCATTATCTGATCAACGACGTTTTGATGGCGTTTTTCTTTGCAATTGCGGCGAAAGAGGTCTGGGAAGCGGTGATCCTTGAAAACGGCTCCTTGCGCGGCCGCAAGGCGCTGACCCCGCTGATTGCAACGGCGGGGGGCATGGTCGGACCGATTGCGGTTTATCTGGGCCTTGCCGCTATGCTTGGCATTTACGATGCGGTCAGCCGTGGTTGGGCGATCCCCACCGCAACCGATATCGCCTTTTCATATCTGATCGGGCGCATGGTCTTTGGCGCTGGCCATCCGGCGATCCGGTTCTTGCTGCTTTTGGCCATTGCCGATGATGCGGCAGGGTTGATCATTCTGGCGGTGTTCTACCCCACGGCAGAGCTTGCACCACAATGGCTGTTGCTTTCCCTGGCGGCTGCACTGGGGGTGTTTTTCTTGTGCAACTGGCTGCCGCGGCGCCTTGACCGTGGCAACCAACTGCGCCCCAACTCGACCTGGATGTACAACAAGCTGTCGTTTTGGCCCTATCTTCTTGCGGGTGCCTTTAGTTGGTATGGGTTTCAAGAGGCGGGCATACACCCTGCCCTTGGGCTTTTGCCAATCGTGCCGACGCTGCCCCACGCCGATCGCGCCTTCGGGATCTTCGCCGAGGCCGAGCAATATCTGACCGATCTTCTCAACCGCGCGGAACATCTGTTGAAATACCCGGTCGAAGTGGTTCTGTTTTTCTTCGGGCTCTTGAACGCGGGTGTTGAGTTTAATGCTATTTCCGAACCGACCTGGCTGGTTTTCCTCGGTCTTGTGGTTGGCAAGCCGCTGGGCATATTCATCTTTGGCTGGTTTGCTGTGCGGGTGCTGCGCTTGGGGTTGGCCAAGGGGATGCGGATGGTGGACCTGGTCGTCATCGGCTTTGTCGCCGCCATCGGCTTTACGGTTTCGCTTTTCGTGGCAACCGTGGCCTTCCCGGCAGGCGAGATTCAAGATGCGGCCAAGATGGGTGCGCTGTTTAGCTTCTTTGCATCAGTCATTGCGCTTCTTGCCGGTAAGTTGACCCGCGTTCAGAAGGTTGAGGGGTGATACGGGCTGAAGGGCGAGGCAGGTGATTTGCTAAAAAACTGCTCATTCACGCCCAAATTTGACATAGTGCTGGCGAATTAGACGTATATGCGGAGCGTTAACCAAATTAGTCTAACAGTGAAGCGGATGAGTGTAGTCAGGTCTCGGTATGCTAGAGTTCAATAACGTCAGTAAGTCCTTCTGGACGGGGCGGCAGCGCAAGGTCATTCTTGATCGCGCCTCTTTTCGCGTGGAGCTTGGCACATCAATGGGCATCTTGGCGCCGAATGGCACCGGCAAGACCACCGTGGTCAATATGATGGCCGGAATTGAGCCGCCCGACGAAGGCGAAATTCGCAAATCCTGCCGGGTGTCGTTTCCTTTGGGCTTCATGGGCGGCGTCAGCGGCACCATATCGGCGCGCGAAAATGCGCGGTTCATTGCACGCCTTTACGGCCTTGATCCGGATTACGTCGAAGCGTTCAGCCGCTGGCTTTGCGGGCTAGAGGAATATTTTGACATGCCTTTGTCGACCTATTCCTCTGGTATGAAATCGCGATTCAGCTTTTCGTTGCTGCTGGCCCTGGAATTTGACATCTATCTGATCGACGAAGGCATGCCGTCAACCGCGGATGTTGAATTTAACCGCAAGGCAGGAAGCATCCTCAAAGACCGGCTGGCCAATTCAACCGTCATCGTGGTGTCGCACCAAGCCTCGACGCTGGAACGGTTTTGCCGGACGGCGGCCGTGCTGCGCGATGGGCAACTGACCATTTACGAAACCCTTGAAGAAGCGAAGTGGCATTATGAATCCGCTGCTTAGGGCCACCAGATTCCGCACCCATAAGGTGATCGCGCCGGCGGCCCCGCCGAAACCCGACGCGGTTGCAGAAGATATGCCCTTCGCGCCTTCGCCTGCCGATGATGGTTTTGGCGATCTGAATGTCTCCGGAGTGCCGAGCACTGCGGATGCGGCCGCCAAGGCCGAATTGGCCGCGATTCATGCCGAGGGGCTTACAGCGCGGCAATTGCGCATGGCGCGCCGTGTCGCCATCAAGCACGACGTCAATGCATCTTCAGACATCGAAGCGGTTATGCTTTTGCGTCGTCGCGGGATTGATCCGTTCCAACGCTCCAGCATTCTCAGCCTAGTGCAAAATTCAACCGCCGGTGATGCCCTTGCTGTTCAGGCGAAAGGATCGCAAGGCGGCCTTGTTCCCAAGGGGAACACACTGCCTTCCGTTGAAATCAATGCAGAGACTCAGCGCGCGACAGCCATAATGGCGATGCAGCGCGACATTGTGCGGCGCAGACGCCGCAACTTTGCAATGTTGCTGACGCGGCTGGCTTTCTTCGTATTTCTGCCGACCCTTCTGGCGGGCTTTTACTACTACAAACTTGCAACGCCGCTTTATGCCACCAAGACCGAATTTCTGGTGCAACAGGCCGAAGCGCAGGGCGCAGGCGCTGGACTTGGCTCCATGTTTCGCGGCACCGCATTTGCCACCTCGCAAGATGCCATCACCGTTCAAAGCTATCTGCAATCGCGCGATGCTATGCTGCGGCTGGATGCGGAAGAGGGTTATAAGGCCCATTTCAGCCAGGAATTCATTGATCCGATCCAGCGAATTGAAGCGGATTCAAGCAATGAGAAAGCCTATAAGACCTTCCGCCGAAACGTAAAAATCGCCTATGACCCGACCGAGGGCATCATCAAGATGGAGGTGCTTGCCGCCGACCCCGCCACAAGCCAGAGATTTGCCGAAGCGCTGTTGGGTTATGCCGAATACAGGGTCGATCAGCTGACCCAGCGCGTGCGCGAAGATCAGATGAAAGGCGCGCGTGAAAGCTATGAGGATGCCGAAGCCAAAGCCCAAGCCGCTCAGCGGCATGTCTTGGAGCTTCAAGAAAAACTTGGGGTGATGGATCCAACAGTTGAAACCGCTATGGTGATGGGTGAGGTTGCAACTTTGCAAGCAACGCTTCGCCAAAAGCAGCTTGTTCTTCAGCAGCTTACAGATAATGCCAGCCCGAATCAGGCTCGGGTTGATGGTGCGAAGGGCGATATCCAAAGACTTGAAGCGCAGATCAGCATGTTGCGAAATTCAATGACCGAGGGAAGCGGCGATTCTATTTCGCTTGCCCAAATCTCCGGGCGTCTGCGTATTGCCGAGACCGAGCTGCAGACCCGGCAAGGGATGCTTGCCCAATCATTGCAGCTGCTTGAAACTGCCCGGATCGAGGCGAACCGCCAGGTGCGCTATCTGACCCTTGGGGTCAGTCCCGTCGCCCCGGATGAGCCGACTTATCCACGCGGGTTTGAAAATACGGCGCTGGCCTTCCTGATCTTCGCTGGCATCTATATGATGCTGTCACTAACCGCCTCGATCTTGCGCGAACAAGTGACATCCTAAGGATCCAAAGATGACGATGATGAAAGACGTGGCCTTCGGCGGCATAGCCATGGGCAATGATCGGCCTTTGACGGTAATCGCGGGGCCATGCCAGATAGAATCTGCCGATCACGCCCAGATGATTGCGGGCCGGATGGCCGAGGCCTGTGCCGCGGTGGGTGCCCAATATGTGTTCAAGGCCAGCTATGATAAGGCCAACCGCACCTCACTTGCCGGGCAGCGCGGGGTTGGGATTGATGCGGGGCTCAAGATATTGGGCGATCTGAAGAAGGCCCTTGGGTTGCCGGTCCTGACGGATGTTCATAATGCCGAACAAGCGCGCTTGGCCGCCGAAGTTGTTGATGTGATCCAGATCCCCGCGTTTTTGTGCCGCCAGACAGATCTGTTGCTGGCTGCAGGCGAAACCGGGGCGGTGATCAATATCAAGAAGGGTCAGTTTCTGGCGCCTTGGGAAATGGGCAATGTCGCGGCCAAGGTGGCCAGCACCGGCAATGACAAGATCTTGCTGACCGAACGCGGCGTGTCTTTTGGCTATAACACTTTGGTGGCCGATATGCGCGCGTTGCCGACCATGGCCAAGACCGGCTATCCGGTGATTATGGATGCGACGCATGCGGTTCAGCAACCCGGCGGGCTTGGTGGATCAAGTGGCGGCCAGCGCGAGTTTGCGCCGGTAATGGCACGCGCCGCCGTCAGCCTTGGCATTGCCGGGGTTTTCATAGAGACCCACCAGGACCCTGACAATGCACCCAGTGACGGGCCAAATATGATCTATCTCGACCAGATGCCGCAGTTATTGAGAACCCTGATGGCCATCGACCGAATTGCCAAGGCAGATCCGGTTCGGGTTTGAGAATGTATTGATTTCGCCCCCTTCGGGGTCGACCCGGGGGGGGGGGGGGGGGGGGGGGGGGGGGGGGGGCGGGCG
>JBATTI010000101.1:0-1582 GCA_049670445.1 Albidovulum sp.
CCTTGATGTGGGTTTTCGCCGTAGCGCAACGGTTGCGCCAGCGTGCCGCCAAAGGCGCGGGCGGGCGGGGTGTCAGCGCCGATGGCCCCGGCCATCCAGCTTGATACCGCTGCGTCATAGACCGCCGTGCGGGCAAAGGCGCGCTGCGCCATGGTTTTGCGAAACGAAAGGCTGGTCTGGCCATCCGACGCGGCCAGTTCGGCCAACAGCCCGTCATAATCTGCCGTATCGGTCACCACGGTGACAAAGCCGTGGTTCTTGGCAGCGGCGCGAATCATCGCCGGGCCGCCAATATCGACGTTTTCGACGCAGGTGGCGTAATCGGCGCCCGAAGCGACCGTGGCCTGAAACGGGTAAAGATTGACCACCAGCAGGTCGATCGGAAGGATGTTGTGGTCTTGCATCGCGGCCATATGGGCAGGGTCATCGCGCAGGCCCAAAAGCCCGCCATGCACCATCGGATGCAGGGTCTTGACCCGCCCGTCCATCATTTCGGGAAAGCCCGTCACCTCGGCCACGTCGCGCACCGGCAAGCCCGCATCGCGCAGCATCTGCGCCGATCCGCCGGTTGACAAAAGCTCTACCCCGCGTTCATGCAAGGCGCGGGCGAAATCGACCAGACCGGTTTTGTCGAAAACCGACAAAAGCGCGCGGCGCAAAGGGGCAAGGTCGGGGGCAGCAGAGGCCGGGGCTTTGATCACGAGGCTAAGGTTCCTTAGTTCAGCAATGTCAGTTCATCACGCTCAGTATCGCGCATGTTTGCTGAGGTATCTTGAGCCTTGGCCAAGGTCCAGCTTAACTGGCAGGCATAGTCCAATACGGTCGAAGAAAGTACGATCTGCTTGGCGCCGCGCGGCTTGAGGCGGCCCGATTCCAGATAGACCGAAGGTTCAAGCCGCAATTCGCCGATACCATCATGGCGAAACACCCATATCTCACCGCTTTTGAGGGCCAAAGATACGGCAGCCCCCCCCATATCCACGGTTGCATCCACATCGGGATGCAGATGGAAATGGATGTCAAAGGGGATACCTTGCATTTTCTGGCGTTCCATCACCGTGTCAAAGCGGCGCCGGTCGGTTGCGGTCATCGCGCCCAAAGTGTCTTCGCCCACCAAAGTGCGGCCATCGAAGCCAAGCGACAGCTGGCGGATATGGGTCATGCCATGGGTGGGCGCGTAGCCATTATGCCCGGCCAAAAGCCGCAAGCCGTCAACGCCGCTGTCTTGTTGCACCCAGACCTGTTCGGGCACTTCGTCAAACTCGGCCTGCAACCCGGCACCACCGATGCCCGCACTGCCAAGTCTTGAGGAGGAAAAGCCCTTGATCCCCAGCGTCGAATGCGACGGCGTCGCACGGCCCGCGCGGCGCCATTCGGCCCCGAAACTTGCACCAGAGCCGCAATTGACGATCAAGGGGCGGCGGCCTGACGTCACCTCCATCCCCAAAGTCGAGGCATGGGCATTGGTGGAACTGCGCCCGATCGGTGGGGCGGCGCCATCAAGAATGATCGTGGTGCGCCCGGCGGCGACGCGGGCAAAACCCATCGACAACCCATGCGCCGTCACCGCTTTGCCACCCGC
>JBATTI010000102.1:0-8409 GCA_049670445.1 Albidovulum sp.
GCATATATTCGTCCATGCGTTCCTGCGTCTGCGCCATGCGCAGGTTGCCGACCACCGCGAAACCGGCATTTAGCCCGGTTTCCGCCTCAAGCGATTTATAGAAATCGACCGAGTATTTGTGGATATGGGTCGTGGCGTAGGACATGTTGAACAAGGGCAAAAGGCCAGCCGCATGCCAGGTCGAACCCGAGGTCAGCTCGTCCCGCTCCAGCAGCATCGTGTCCCAGCCCGCTTTGGCCAGGTGATAGGCGATCCCGGTTCCGACGGCACCGCCGCCGACGACAAGGGCTTTGACATGGGTCTTGGCGATACCGCTCATTTGGCCGACTCCTTTGGGGTTTGGCGCATAAATGCCAGAGGCCGGAAAAACCTGAAAGGTCAGCCCGACCTAACGCAGCAAGAAAACGACATCCGCTTGATCGGATCACGACCAAGGGGGCAGATCGCGCCGGTCTTGCGGCCTCAAGGTGCTAAAGCCGCGACAGGATCAGCCCCCCGGCCACCATCGCCGCCGCCAGAAGGCGCTGGGGCGAGATCGGCTGCACCGCAAGACCGAAAGCGCCGATGCGGTCCAACGCCATGGCCATGACAACCTGCCCGAGGATCAGCGCCGCCATAGTGGTAAAGACGCCCAAAGTGGCAACATTGCTAAGCACCGACCAGACATAAAAGGCGCCAAGCAACCCGCCCGCCAATTGCCAAAGCGGCACTTCTGCCAGCCGCAGCACCGGCCCGCTGCCGGCGCTGATCAGGGCCATAGCTGCCAAAACCACAAAACCAATACCGAAAGAGATGGCGGTGGCGGAAATCGGGCTGCCGATGGTGCGGCTCAGACTGGCGTTCAGCGGGCCTTGCACCGCAATCGCCGCGCCCCCCAGCGCCACGATGGCAATCGGCAGGAGAAGAGAATGGTTCATCAGGCCTCCGGCACTTTTACAACATGCTTGGCACAACCAGATCCGGCGGCCGGTGGCCATCGGCGAAGGTCTTGATATTGATGATAACCTTTTCACCCATCTCGGTGCGCCCTTCGATGGTGGCCGATCCCATATGCGGCAGCAGGAAGACGTTCTTCAACTCCCGCAGGCGCGGGTTAATCTCATGCCCATGCTCGAACACATCAAGGCCCGCGCCCGCAATCTCGCCATTGCGCAGCATCCGGGTCAGGGCGTTTTCGTCAATCACCTCACCGCGAGAGGTGTTGACGATGACGGCGCTGGGTTTCATCAGCTTCAGGCGCCGGGCATTCATCAGATGGAAGGTTGACGGCGTATGCGGGCAGTTGATCGAGATGACATCCATCCGCGCCACCATCTGATCAAGGCTTTCCCAATAGGTCGCGCCAAGCGGGGTTTCGATATCGGAATGCAGGCGTTTGCGGTTGTGGTAATGAACCTCCATCCCGAAGGCCCGTGCACGCCGGGCCACGGCCTGACCGATTCGGCCCATGCCCAGAATACCCAGCCTGCGCCCACCGATACGGCCCCCCATCAGCGCGGTCGGGGCCCAGCCTTGCCAATTGCCTGATTGCATCAGGGCAAGGCCTTCCGACATGCGCCGGGTAACGGCAAGCATCAAGGCTATGGTCATGTCGGCGGTGTCTTCGGTGACAGCGCCAGGGGTGTTAGAGACCAAAATTCCGCGCTGTCGGGCTGAGGTTACATCAATATGGTCGACGCCCGCGCCGTAATTGGCGATCAGCTTCAGCCGCTCGCCCGCCTGGGCCAGCAGGTTGGCGTCGATGTGGTCGGTGACACAAGGCACCAGCACATCAGCGCGCCTGACGGCCAAGCCAAGCTCTTCTCGGGTCATCTTGGCGTCGGGGTCGCGCAGCTCAACGTCAAAAAGCTCTTTCATTCGGGCTTCGACAGTTTCGGGCAGGCGCCTTGTCACGACGACCTTCATTTTTTGCGATGCAGGCATGATGCCGGTCTCCCCTTCCGCTAGCGCGTCCTAAATGGCAAAGTGCAGCGCAAAAGAAGAACCTACAAGCCCGAATGACGGGTGGGCTGGGCCAGTTTGAGTGTGCGAGGGCAGAAGAAGGATGTTTGGCAAGATGCGACGGGTTTTGATTCTGGTGGCGATGCTCTTGGCATTGCCGGGGTTTTCTTTGGCGCAAGATCAAGCGGCGGCGGGTGAGGGCGAAAGCCCGGCCGCGACGCGCGGGTCCGAGACCAATCTGCCTTTGCCGCGATTCGTGTCGCTGAAATCCTCGGAAGGCAATGTGCGTCGCGGCCCAAGTCTGGAACATCGCATCGATTGGGTGTTTCGCCACCGCGATCAGCCGCTGCGTGTTACGGCCGAATTTGGCCATTGGCGCCGGGTCGAAGACCATGAAGGGCAAGGCGGGTGGATACATTACAGCCTGCTGTCGGGGGTGCGCATGGTCTTGGTGACCGAAGCCAAGACCGAACTGCGCGCCAGCCCCGACGAAAAGGCCCAGATCAATGCGATTGCCGAGGAAGGTGTGCTGGGCCGATTGGGGCCATGCACGGTTGACTGGTGCGAGATCAAGGCGGGCGGTGAAAAGGGCTGGGTGCAAAAGCTGCGGCTTTGGGGCGTTGATCCCGATGAAGTCCGCGATTAGCAACACTGGGCTGGGTTCACGCCAGAAAGGCTGCCATGGGCAATGATCGCCACGAAAATAAGCTGAATCTGTCTGCGGGTGTTGCGTCCGTCAGCGTGGCATTGGTGCTGGTCGGGCTTAAGTTATGGGCGCTTGGATCGACGCAAGCCCTGTCAATTGCCGCGTCTTTGGCGGATAGCGGGCTTGATCTGATGATGTCACTGGCCGGGTTGATGGCGATCCTTTATGCGGCGCGGCCTGCGGATGAAGACCATGCCTTTGGGCATACCTCGGTCGAGGATCTGGCCGCATTGGCGCAATCTGTGTTCGTGCTGATTTCGGGCGTGTTAATCGGCTGGGCGGCCATCGCGCGGCTCATGTCGGATCAACCGCGCGTCCTTGCGGCCGAGGGGCGCGGGATTGCGGTGATGGTGGTTTCAATTGCGCTGACGCTTGGTCTGGTGCTGTGGCAACGCCGGGTTGCGCGCAAGACCGGCAGCCGGGTCGTGGCGGCAGATTCGCTGCATTACATGTCGGATCTGGCACCCAGCCTTGGCGCGATTGCGGCTTTGTGGATGTCGCGCAACTTTGGCATTGGTCAGGTTGACAGTGTCGTGGCGCTGGCCGCCGCATTGATGTTGATCTTTGCGTCCCTCCGGATCGGCAAAGCCGCATGGGATGCGCTGATGGATCGGCGTGCCGATCCGGCGCTGATTGCGGCGATCAACGATTTGGCCCGTGACTGGCCGGGTGTGTATGGATTTCACGATCTCAAAACCCGGATGGCCGGAAGCCGGGTGTTTGTGAACATCCATATTGAATTGGACGGCGATCAGTCCCTGCGCGACGCCCATGCGATCGGTGCGGGCCTGCGGCGCAAGATTCTTGAGACCTACCCCCAATGCGACGTGATCATCCACAAGGATGTGGCACATGAAACCTGAAGCAAAACACTGTGATCTTTCGGGCGCAATCAGGTGCAGAAACTGGGTAGGTCTTGCCCAAAAAAAATGGCCCCGCTGATGCGGGGCCATTCTTATTGATCGATCAGGCTTACTGCGGAATTTCGCCAGAAACCCCTTCGACATAAAAACCCATGCCTGCCAATGTCCCGTCATCGGCAACTTCGCCATCTGCCAGCCACGCCGATCCATCTTGTTTGTTCAGCGGCCCGGTGAAGGGATGGTATGTGCCGTTCGCAATCGCATCGCGCATCGCCTCGGCCTCGGCTTTGACATCGGCCGGAACCGCATCAGAGATTTCACCGATCCCGACCATGCCGTCACCAATGCCTTGCCAGGTGTTCACGCTGGCCCAGCTTCCATCAATCACGGCCTGAATCCGGTCGATATAGTAGGGGGCCCAATTGTCGATGATCGAAGAAATCCGCGGAGCAGGGCCGTATTCCGCCATATCGGCGGCCTGACCAAACCCAAACCCGCCCGATTTTTGAAGGGTCGCCAATGGGGCGGTGGAATCGGTATGGGCCAGAACAACATCGACGCCCTGATCGATAAGCGCCTGGGTTGCGTCAGCCTCTTTGGCCGGGTCGAACCATGTGCTGAGCCAGACCACCGAAAGCTCGACATCGGGATTGGCTTTGCGGGCGTGGATCAGGGTAGAGTTGATACCTTGAATGACTTCAGGGATCGGGAAAGAGGCGATATAGCCGATCTTGTTGGACTTGGTCATTTTCCCGGCAAGAAAACCGGTAATGGCGCGGCCTTCATAGAACCTTGCGTTATAGACCGAAACGTTTTCTGCGGTTTTGTAACCGGTGGCATGTTCGAATTTCACGTTGGCAAACTTGCCGGCGACGTTAATCGTCGGCTCCATGAAACCAAATGAGGTCGTGAAGATCAGATCGGCACCCGAAAGGGCCAGCTGCGTCATGACCCCTTCTGCGTCAACGCCCTCAGGCACGCTTTCTTGCACAACGACTTCGATCGCATCGCCAAAATGCTCTTGGGCTTTCATCGCTGATTCGTAGTGATGCTGGCTCCAGCCGCCGTCATTCTTTGGACCGACAAGGACAAAGGCGATCTTGGGCTTGTCTTGCGCAAGGCCCGGCCCTGCAAACCCCATCGTAAGGGTGGCCCCCGCCATTGCGGTTCCGGCCAGAAATGATCTGCGTTTCATAGATACTCTCCGTTGGTTATGGGCACGAGGCCTCTGCGGTTATTGGCCTCAATGTGAGGCATGGAAAATTTGGCCGAGCGAGGCGGGCGCGGATTGCGATGCCCCGCCGCGTCGACCTGACATGATGACCAATACGATAATCGTGATCACGTAAGGGGCCATCGACAGGATCTGAACCGGGATCGGAACCCCGACAATTTGCAAGCGAAGCTGCAAGGCCGTCACCCCGCCAAACAGATAGGCACCTAACAAAACCCTTTCCGCCCGCCAAGAGGCGAAAACAACGATGGCAAGCGCGATCCAGCCAGAGCCTGCGGTCATGCCTTCGGTCCATTGCGGCACACGAACAAGGCTGAGATATGCGCCGCCCAGACCCGCAAGTGCGCCGCCAAACATCAGCGCAAGAATTCTGACCCGGATCACCCGATACCCCAAGGCATGTGCCGCATTATGGCTTTCCCCCACGGCGCGCAGGATCAGGCCAGCGCGCGTGTATTTCAAGAAGGCCCAGGTGGCGCCCACCAGCAAAAGCGACAGGTAAACCACCCAGTCATGGCTGAACAAGATCGGGCCCAGAACCGGCAGATCGCTTAAGAACCCCAGATCGATATTGTTGGTTTGCGGCGGTTTCACGCCCTGATAATTCTGCCCGATCAAGGCCGACAGCCCCAGCCCGAACAATGTCAGCGCCAAGCCGGTGGCAACCTGATTGGACAACAGGAACTGGGTCAGGATGCCAAAGAGCAATGCCATCACCGCCCCGCCGGCGGCTGCCAGCAAAAAGCCAAGAACCGGGCTGCCGGTCCCAACCGCTGCTGCAAACCCGCAGATCGCACCGATAATCATCATGCCTTCTACGCCAAGGTTCAGCACCCCCGACTTTTCGGCCACCAATTCGCCGGTTGCCGCAAGCATGATGGGTGTCGCCGCAACCATCATTGAGACGATAAGCAAGACAATGTCGATACCGCCAATAACCATCAAATCAGCCCCCCGATGCGAATGCGAAAATTGGTCAAGAGATCAAGCGCCAGCAAGAAGAACAAAAGCATCCCCTGAAAGGCCTGAATGGCGGCCAGCGGCAGCCCAAGCGACAGCTGCGCCATATCCCCGCCGATATAGGTCAAGGCCATCAAAAACCCTGCCAACATGATGCCAATCGGGTTCAGGCGTCCCAGAAAGGCCACGATGATAGCGGTAAACCCATAGCCGACGTTGAAATTCCCGGTGATCTGTCCCGCCGGGCCCGCAACCTCGAACATCCCCGCAAGCCCGGCCAATGCCCCCGACATGCCCAGACAAACCGCAACCAGCCGCTTGGGGTTAACGCCTGCAAAGCGCGCCGCACGGGGGGCTTGGCCTGCCACCGAAATCTGAAAGCCAAGGATATGACGGTTCAGCAGGATATAGGCACCGATAACCGCCAGAAATGCCGTGATCACCCCCCAATGCAACCCGGTATTCGCAATCAGATCGGCATTATGGGCCGATGGATATTGCTGCAGGTTGCGGCTGCCGGGAAAGCCAAAGCCTTCGGGGTTTTTCAAGGGGCCAAAGGCCATCGTGGACAGAAGGTTTTCGGCCACATAAACCAGCATCAAGGACACCAATATCTCATTCGTGCCAAAGCGGATCTTCAAAAGGGCCGGGATCATCGCCCAGGCAAACCCGCCCAAAGCGCCCGCAATGATCATCGCGGGGAACAACAGGACGCTTTCGGCAGGGTAAGCCGCAAGTGCTACCGCCGCCCCGCAGATCCCGCCCATGATATATTGGCCCTCGGCCCCGATGTTCCATATGGCGGCGCGAAACCCAAGGCTGAGGCCGATGGCGATCAGGATCAGAGGCCCGGCCTTGACCAGAAGCTGCGGGCGGAAGTACCCGGCATTGGCGCCAAAAAGCGGCTCCCAAAAGATGTTGCGGATCGCATCGACCGGGTCCTTGCCCAAAAGCGCGAACAGCGCGCCGCCTGCAATCATCGTCAGGACCACGGCCAGTATTGGCGTGCCCCATGACCAGAATTGCGAAGGGGTGGGGCGTTTCTCAAGCCTCAGCATGGTGAACCTCCGCTTTGTGCATGCCGTGCGCGCCGCCCAGCATCAGACCGATCTGATCGACGGTCAGCCCCTGCGTTGGCACCGGTTCCGACAATCGGCCTTCATTGAGGGCGGCGAAACGATCGGCAATTTCCATAATTTCATCAATGTCTTGGCTGATCACGACCACCGCCGCCCCCGCCGATGCCCGATCCAGAAGGGCTTGCCGGATGAAGGCCGCAGCGGCCGCATCAACACCCCATGTCGGCTGGTTGACGATGATCACGTCAGGGTCTTGCATGATCTCGCGGCCCAGCACGAACTTTTGCAGATTACCGCCCGAAAGGGCGCGCGCCGCTGTGCCGATGCCCGGTGTGCGCACATCAAAGGTGCGCACGATCTCTTCGGCGAATTTCCGGGTTCCTACCCAGTCGATGAAGCCATTTCGGGTAAGATCCTTGCGCACGGCACCCGACAAAAGCGCGTTCTCGGTCAGGCTCATATCCGGGGCGGCGGCATGGCCCAGCCGCTCTTCGGGGGCGGTGACCAGCCCTGCGGCACGGCGTTCATTCGGGCCCATATCGCCCACATCAAGCCCGTTGATCTGCACGCAGTCACGCGCCGATTTCACCTCGCCGGACAGGGCCAGCAACAGCTCATCCTGGCCGTTCCCGGCCACACCACCAATGCCCAGAACCTCGCCCTTGCGCACCGCAAAGCCGATGTCGCGCAGGTGGGTGCCAAAGGGGCTGGCGGATGGCACCGACAGCTTGCGCACTTCAAGGGCCACTGGCCCCAGATCGGCCGTTTCGCGCGTGGGCGCATTCAGCGTCGCACCCACCATCATCTCGGCCATTTCGCGGGCTGACTTTTCGCGCGGCGTGCAAATGCCCACCACTTTGCCCCGGCGCAAGATCGTGGCCTCGTCGCAAAGGGTTTTGATCTCTTCAAGCTTGTGGCTGATGTAGAGAATCGCGGTGCCTTCCGCCGACAACTGGCGCAAAGTGTCGAACAAGATATCAACCTCTTGCGGGGTCAACACGCTTGTCGGTTCGTCCATGATCAGCAGCTTGGGGTCTTGCAGCAAGCAGCGCACAATTTCCACCCGCTGGCGTTCGCCCGCTGACAAATCCCCCACCAGCCGGGCAGGGTCCAGCGGCAGGCCGTAGCCTTCACTGACATCGCGGATCTTTTGTGCCAGCTCTCCCTGCGGCGGCGGGTTATCCATGCCAAGGGCGACGTTTTCCGCCACGTTCAACGCATCGAACAAGCTGAAATGCTGAAACACCATGGCCACGCCTGCCGCGCGCGCCTCTCGCGGCTCACCCGGCGCATAAGCGGCCCCGCGCAGGGTCATGCTGCCCTCATCTGGCCGCACCAGCCCGTAGATCATCTTGACCAGTGTTGACTTTCCCGCACCGTTTTCGCCCAAAAGCGCGTGCACCTCGCCGACACCGATCTTGAAGGACACATCTTCATTGGCCTTCACGCCGGGGTAGGATTTGCTGAGGCCGTCGATGGACAATAGGGTTTCGCGTGTCATCCTGCCCGCTCCTTATCTATCTCATGCGTCTGTTTTGGCGACAGAATATCACTTGCGACGCCGATGGCGATTGATTGTGGATGTTTGCCCAGACCCGGATCCCCGATCGGGCAATTGATCCGCGC
>JBATTI010000103.1:0-3741 GCA_049670445.1 Albidovulum sp.
ACCGCCGCCCAGATCATGCAGGCCAATCTGGCCGAGATCGGCATCACGCTGGAACTGAACGGTCAGGATGAAGGCACGTTCTGGAGCATCGATGAAATTCGCGCGGCAGATCTGCAACTGCATCTGAAAGCCTGGACCGGCAACCCGGATGGTTACTACATCTTGCAGTATTTCATCGAAGATCAGATCGGCCTTTGGAACTGGGAAGGCTTTGCCAGTGACGAATTCACAGCCCTTCTGGCACAGGCCCGCGCGACGGTCGATGCTGCCGAACGCGGGGTGCTTTATCAAAAGATGCAAGCGCTGATGGAGCAATCGGGAAGCTTCGTTTTTGTCAATCAGGAACCTGCGGTCCTGCTTTACCGCGACACGATCGAACCCGGCATCCTTCCTGACGGACGGCCCGTGTTCAGCGCGTTTCGCAAGGTGAACTAACCAAACAGGCCGGGCGCGAAAAATCTCTCCCGTCGCGCCCGGCCTTACTCCTTCTCAACCGCCACTTGTCAGAAAGCGAATTGGATGCTGGTTTACTGCGTCAAGCGGATTGCCCTTGGTGTTCTGGTGTTGCTGCTGGCAATTTCCAGCCTCTATGTCCTGATCCAGGCCGCGCCCGGCGATCCGGCAAGTGCGATGCTGGGGCCGCGTGCCACGCCGGCGCTGAAGGCTGCGATCACCGAAAAGCTGGGCCTGGATCAGCCGATGCCGGTTCAGGTTGCCCGCTATGTCACAAGTGTGCTCAGCGGCGATTTCGGGACGGATCTTAAGACCAAACAGCCGGTCTGGGATACGCTTGCCAATCACCTGCCAAGAACGATCGAGCTTTTGATCGCGTCGCTTTTCGTGGCGGTGGCACTTGGCGTGCCGCTTGGCTGTCTGGCGGCGGTGCGGCGCAATTCGCTGTTTGACCGGGTCATCGGGTTTTTGTCGGTCAGCGTCATCTCGGTGCCCGCCGTCATCATCGCCATATTCGGCATGCTGATCTTTGCGGCCGGGCTCGGCTGGGTTCCGGCCATCGGCGCGGGCGAGGACAAGGGCGCCTTGGGCAAGCTGCACCACCTGATCCTGCCGGCAATCGCCGTGGGCATCGGCTGGGTCGGCTATCTTGCGCGGTTGGTGCGGGCGTCGATGATCGAAGTCCTGTCGACCAATTATGTGCGCAATGCCCGCGCCTTTGGCCTGACCGAGCGGCAGATCATCTATCGCTACGCTTTGCGCATCGCCGTGGCCCCCACCATCACCGTGATCGGCATCGGCGTCGGCTATATGATGGGCAGCGCCGTCTTCGTCGAGATCGTCTTTGCCCGGCCCGGCATCGGCAAGCTGATGTATGAGGCGGTGATCCTGCGCAACTATCCCGTCTCGCTTGGCGCGGTGCTGGCGGCGTCGTTCCTTCTGGTGTTCGCAACCACCCTCTCTGACATCCTCAATGCCCTGATTGACCCGCGTTTCAAGGAGAGCGGCGAATGAGCACGATTGAAACCCCTGTCGCGCCAAACCGCCCCGCGGCCCTTGGCGGCTTCATGCGGCTGATGTCCGATCCCATGGGGGCGATCGGTGTGATCCTTGTAACGCTTCTGGTTCTGTCGGCGCTGTTTGCCCCGGTGCTGGCACCCTACGATCCCGCGGCCATAGATGTGCCGTCGAAATTGCAGGCACCGTCGGCCGCGCATTGGCTGGGGACCGATCAGCTTGGCCGCGATGTGCTGTCACGCGCGCTTTTCGGGGGGCGCATCGCGTTAAGTGTGGCGCTGATTTCAACCGGGCTGGCGCTGGCCATCGGGGTTCTTCTGGGCATGGTGGCGGGGTTTGGGCCGAAATGGCTGGATAACCCCATCGTGCTGGCCTTTGACACGGTGCGCGCCTATCCGGTGATCATTCTGGCACTGGCGGTGGGGCCGATCTTTGGTGCGGGTCTGAACACGGTGATCGGCATTCTGGTCGTCACCTCGGTGCCCTATTACGGGCGGATCGTGCGCACCTCGGTGATTTCCGCGTCCAAGGCGGATTATGTCGAGGCACTGCAGGCCATGGGAATGGGGCGGGTGCGCATCGTGCTGCGCCACATCCTGCCCAATATCATCGGGCCGATCCTGATCCTCGCCTCGATGGATATCCCGGGCTATATCGCCGCCGAGGCGGGGTTAAGCTTTCTTGGTGTCGGGGTGAAGGCACCGCAATCCAGCTGGGGCCTCATTCTGGACGATGGCTACAAATTCATCCGCCAGACCTATTGGCTGGTGATCGCGGGGGCCGTGCCGCTGATTGCCGCCACGCTTGGCTTTACCTTTCTGGGCGAGGCTTTGCGCGACACTTTCGATCCCAAATTGCGCAAGGGGGTCTGAGATATGTCGCAACCCCTTCTTGAAGTTGACGGTCTGGCGGTCAGATATGGCGCCTTCAACGCGGTCAACTGGGCCAGCTTCACGCTGGAACGTAACCGCGTGCTGGGCATTGTCGGCGAAAGTGGTTCGGGCAAATCCACGCTGATCTGGGCGCTGACCCGGCTTTTGCCGGATGTGGCGACGATCAGCAGCGGCGCGGTCTGTTTTGAGGGCCAGGATCTGCTGCGCCTGCCCGCCGATCAGCTTCGGGCGCTGCGCGGCACCCGCATCTCCTATATCTCGCAAGACCCGATGAGCGCGCTGACACCGGCGCTGACCATCGGCCAGCAGATGATGGATGTGCTTTACCGCGAACCCTGGAGCCGGCAGGAAAAGCGGTCGCGCTGTATCGATGCGCTCGACTGGGTCAGCCTGCCCGATCCGGCGGCGCGGATGAAGATGTATCCTTATGAGCTTTCGGGCGGCCAGCGGCAGCGGGTTTCCATCGCCATGGCGCTGATGCTGGCCCCCGATCTGGTGATCGCGGATGAACCGACCACCGCGCTTGATGCGACGCTGGAGGTTGAAATCCTTGATCTTCTGCGCCGTTTGCAGCGCGAAACCGGCAGTGCGGTGATTTTCGTGACCCATCACCTTGGGGTGGTCTCAAGCCTTTGCGATGACGTGCTGGTGATGAACCGGGGCGAGATTGTCGAGGCAGGCCCCGTGGCCGAGGTTTTCGCCAACCCGTCGCATGATTACACGCGGATGCTGCTGCGCTGCGATCCGGCGCGGATCAACCAACCCACAAGGCGCCTGCCGACCATGGCCGATGCGTTGGAAAAACCGGTGGAGATTGTCGCGGGGCCGACGGACCGGGTAAAATCCGACAAGCCGCCGGTACTGGAGATCAACAACCTTTGTGTCAGTTTCACCAAGCCGGGTGTGGTGCCGACATGGCTCGGGGGCAAGGCCCGGATCATCCGGGCGGTGCGCGATGTCAGCCTGTCGGTTCGCAAAGGCGAAACCCTGGCGCTGGTCGGCGAAAGTGGTTCGGGCAAGACCACCATTGCCCGTGCGGTTCTGGGCTTGGCCCGCCCCGACAGCGGCAGGGTTGCCGTGAATGGGCAGCAGGTGGCGCGGGGCGACACCCCGGCCCTGAAATCGGTGCGCGCCTGCACCTCGATGATGTTTCAAGATCCGGTCGGATCGCTTAGCCCGCGGGTGACTTTGGGCGAACAGATCCTTGAGCCGCTGATCGTGCAGGGCCGCAGCGCCCCTGATCCGCAGGCCATTCTGGACCGGCTTTTGACCAATGTCGGGCTGCCCGCGGATTTCGCCAGCCGCTATCCGCATCAGCTTTCGGGCGGTCAGGCGCGGCGTGTCGGGGTGGCGCGGGCGCTCGCACTTGATCCTGAAC
>JBATTI010000104.1:0-1663 GCA_049670445.1 Albidovulum sp.
AGCTCCATCGCTTTGCCGGACGCGTCTTGATGGACGGCCACAAGGCAGGGCACGCCGCCGCCTTTGGTATATTCGCCGCGCACGGTATGACCGGGGCCTTTGGGGGCCATCATGATGATGTCGACGCCGGGTTTCGGCTCAATCAGGCCGAAATGGATGTTCAGGCCGTGGGCGAAAGCCATGGCGGCCCCTTCGCGCAGGTTGTCATGCACGTATTTCTTGTAGGTTTCGGCCTGTAATTCGTCGGGCATGGTGAACATGATCAGATCGCACCAGGCGGCCGCTTCGGCGATACCCATGACCTTGAGGCCTTCGCCTTCGGCCTTCTTGGCGGAAGGCGAGCCTTCGCGAAGGGCGACGACAAGGTTCTTGGCGCCGCTGTCGCGCAGGTTCAGCGCATGGGCATGGCCCTGGCTGCCATAGCCAAGGATGGCGACTTTTTTGTCTTTGATCAGGTTGATGTCGCAATCGCGATCATAATAAACGCGCATGGGGCGCTCCTTTCAGGGGTTGATGTGGGGAGAATAGGCGTATTATGGGTTTGGAGATCGCAAAATTTGACGGTATTCGAATTTTCTGCGAAAATTCATGCGCGTTTCGATGGTTTTTGGAATAATTCATGCAGATCGATGACACGGATCGCCGTATCTTACGCCAGCTTATGGCGGAACCGGAACTGGCGGTGGGTGATCTGGCTGCCCGGGCGGGGGTGACCGGGGCCACGGCTTGGCGGCGGCTTGGCAAGTTGGCAGAGGCGGGGATCTTGCGCGGCCAGCATGCGGTGATTGATTGGCGTGCCTTGGGCTGGGCGGTGGAAGTGAGTTTGCGCTTTACGCTGGATAAAACCAACCCGCGGGCTTTTGATGAATTTCTGGAAGCCGCACGGCAGGTTCCCGAGGTGATCGAGATCCAGACATTCCTTGGCCGGGTCGATCTGCGCTTGAATGTGATTGCGCGGGACATGGGCCATTATCAGCAGATCTACCGCGACAAGATCCTGACCTTGCCGCATATCGCCGATATTGAAGCCTTGATGCTGGTATCAACCATCAAGGACAGTGGGAATTTGCCGTTATGATCGCCCTTGATGACATTGACCGGCAGATCTTGCGCGCCTTGGTGGCCGATGCTTCGCAAAGTGCCGGTGCCTTGGGGCGCAGCCTTGGCCTGAGCCAGCCTGCCTGCTGGCGCCGTATCCGGCGGCTGGAGGAGGCCGGGATCTTGAAGGGCCGGCGGATCGATCTGGACGCCGAAGCGCTGGGCTTTGGCGTGACCGTCTTTTTGGGCGTCAAGCTGGCCACCAAGGGCCGGGTGAGCCTTGAGGATTTTGAGCGCGCCGCAACGGCCATTCCCGAAGTGCAGGTCGTACAGCATGTTTTGGGCCTTTACGACTACCGCTTGCGGGTCACCGCCCGCGATCTGGCTGATTTTGAGCGGGTCTTGCGCCGTAGGGTCATGACCTTGCCGGGGGTCGGAAATGTTGAGGCCAATGTGCTTTTGTCGGAGGAGCGGCGGCCCGGGCCGCTTGGCTAGCGCGCAGCGCCGGCATCGGCCTTGGGTGTTGAACGGCCCATGGTTTTGGTCACAATATTTCGGTATGCAAAGGTAGGCTTTGCCTTTCGCCCGCCTCTGGTTTAGGCGAGGGCCGATTGATGAAGGAGAA
>JBATTI010000105.1:0-8764 GCA_049670445.1 Albidovulum sp.
TTGTAGCGCATGGCAAGCTCGACCGAGCGGGTTTGCAGGACCTTGGCGCCAAGTGAGGCCAGTTCCAGCATTTCCTCAAAGGCGATACGGTCAAGTTTGCGGGCCTTGGCGGTGATGCGCGGGTCCGTGGTATAGACGCCGTCCACATCGGTATAGATATCGCAACGCTCGGCCCCAAAGGCGGCGGCAAAGGCCACGGCGGTGGTATCCGATCCGCCACGGCCCAGGGTGGTGATCCGCCCCTCGGGGCTGACGCCCTGAAAACCCGCGACAACGGCCACTTTGAAGCCCTCGGCGAATTTCGCATCGATATTGTCGCGCGGAATGTCGATGAAGCGGGCGGCTGAATGCGCCGAAGTGGTCTGGATCGGCACTTGCCAGCCTTGCCAGCTGCGCGCGGGCACGTCCATTTCCTGCAATGTCAGCGCCATAAGACCGGCGGTCACATTCTCACCACTGGCGACAACGGCATCATATTCGCGGGCATCGAACAGCGGCGAGGTTTCTTCGACCCAACCGACGAGTCGATTGGTCTGCCCCGACATGGCGGAGACAATGACAATCACGTCATAGCCGCGGGCGACTTCGCGTTTGACCTTCTCGGCCGCGTTCTTGATGCGGTCAAGATCGGCCACCGAAGTGCCGCCGAATTTCATCACGAGAAGCGGCATTCCGGCCCTCCTGTCGCACGTCCGGGTCTAATCGCGGGCTTCTTATGCGGCGGGGGCGGCAAGGGCAAGGGGCGTTGGTGTCAGGCCAGCGGTGGTATGTCGCTGGTCAGGCTGCAATATTGCACAAGCCAGCCGCCATCTGGTTGGCGTTTGAGGGTGCAGAGTGTTTTGCCGTCGAAGGCCGGGTCGCCTTCGCTATAGGCCACGAAACACCAAGCCTGATCGCCCGCGCCTCCGGCGTCCAGCACTGTCAGGGTTTTTTCGCTGGGGCCATCCGCCATCCAATCGCGGTGCAATGCCTCAATCGCCGCGCGGCCATGGGTGGCGGGGGCGTAGGGCGACAGCAAGACGGCATCCTGGGTGAAAAGGGCGGCACAGCTTTTGGCATCGGCGGTGCGGTAGCTGCGGGCCATGCGATCGAAAAGCTTTTGCGCGTCAGATTTTGTCGTCATCAGGGGTCTCGGTTCGGGTGGCTGCATGCGGTGCGCGGCGCATCAACGGGGGCTTGTCTGCCGCGTCAGAAATCCAGTGGCGCGCCGGTGTAATCTTCAAAAACCCCGGTGGTTGCCGGGCTGAGGGTATCGAAGCGCGCAATCAGCCCATCGGCCGAGGTGGCGCTGTCGATCTGGGCCTGTGGGCCGCCCATATCGGTCTGCACCCAGCCGGGGTGATAAATCCCCACGGCGATGCCATCGGCGGCCAGATCGGTGGCAAGGTTGCGGCCCAGATTGATCGCGGCGGCCTTGGAGGCGCGGTAGATGTAGCTGCCGCCCGGCGCGCGTTTGCTGGACCCCATTTGCGAGGCGATAATCGCGATCTTGGGCGCGGCGGCGCGGTGCAGGGCGGGCAAGAAGGCATCAACCGTCAAGAACACGCCCATGACATTGACGGCGAAGCCTTGGGCCCATTGATCGGGGGCATAGGCCTGGGGCCCGCCGGATTTGTCGGGGTAGACGCCCGCATTGCAGATCAGCAGATCAAGGGGTTTATCGCCGTAATCATGGGCCGCCGCGGTGATGGATGCGGCATCGCTGACATCCATGGTCAGCCAGCCGGGGCCGGATTGCGGGTGGCGTGCGGTGCCGGTTGCGCGGTGGCCGCGTGCAAGATAGCTGGCGCGCAAGGTGGCGCCGATACCGCGATTGGCACCTGTGATCAAAATCTCCATCGTTGTGCCTTTCGCATGTTGGCGACTTTCGCCGGTGTTCTAATTCACCTTGCGGCTGGGCAGGAAGGGCAGGGGCGCGACGGGGACGCCCTCTTCGAGCAAAAGGCGGGCCTCTTCGGGTTTTGCTTCGCCGTAGATCGCGCGTTCGGGGGCATTGCCATCATGCATGGCGCGGGCTTCGGAGACGAAATTCATGCCGACATATTCGGAATTCTTTTCAACCTCCTGGCGCAGTTTCATCAAGGCCGCTTCGGCGGCAGAGGCGGGGTTTGAAAGCGGGCGCCCGGGGGGCGTTGCTTCCGGGGTTTTTGCGTCCTGGGTCTTGGCCATCGGCGGGGCCGCCTTGCGGGCCGGGCGAACGGCGGGCGCCATCAGCATCTTTTCAACCTTGGAAGAGCCGCAAAAGGCGCAGGCCAGCAGTCCGGCACTTTGCAACTTGGCAAAGGCTTCGGCCGAGGGGAACCAGCTTTCGGACTGGTGGTTTTGGTCACAACTCAGGGCGTAGCGGATCATTTGCGTTATTTCCCGTACTTGCCCTTTGACAAATGGCGATTTTTGCGCCGGTTTCAAGCCTTTTCGATTGCGCGCCGGGCAAGCAAGGGGGGAAAGATGCCGGTTTCAACCCTCAGGGGTGAAGGATTCCAAGAGGCGCTGAAGCTCTGGCTCTGCCACTGCTTTTGCGGCCTCGCGCGGCGTGAACCAAGCGCGGGTTCTTTCGTCCTTTTCGGGGAAATCATCATCCATATGCGTGGTCTTGATGGCATGGACCGCAACGCAGCATGGAATGGCACTGCTGGGTGAAAGCACCTTGTCATAGTCAAAGACCCCGACACAGCCCTTCATCAGCTTGCCGTTGACGCCCGCTTCTTCATAGGCTTCGCGCATGGCGGTTTCGCCGCCGGGTTCATTCTTTTTTGGCCAGCCTTTGGGCAGCACCCAGCGGCCAGTGTCACGACTGGTGATCAGGAGTATTTCGCATTGGCCCTCGGTCGTGGGGCGGTAACATAATGCGGCATGTTGCGTCGCGGCTTCGGACGCCATCAGTTTTTTATATTTTTTCAAATCGTTGCCGGGGTTTATTGCCCTGGTCCTCTGCCTCTTTGTTAGCGGTCTATAATGTAACGAATTTGTAACAAAGTCTACGGGGTCAAGGTTAATAAACTATTGAATTGTTGTAAATTTTGGGTGAAATCGGCGTTTTTCGGTGTCAGCCCGCAAGTTCTGGGCGTTTGGTGGCCCGGGCGAGGGCTGTGTAAAAGGCAACAAGGCCGCCGCGATCGGACAAGGTGGAAAGTGCCGATACCGCCGCTTGCGCGATCTCATTCTGGCGGTGGCTGTCGCCTGCAAGGGCGGTGAGGGCGCTGGCAAGGGCTGGTGCATCCTTGACCGCAAGCGCGCCATTTCCTGCGGTCAGGGCCGCATAGGCCGGCTCGAAATTCGCCAGATACGGCCCGTGAAGTATGGCCGAGCCGTGGGAGCTGGGTTCAAACGGCGTATGGCCGCCGTGATCTGTCAGCGAGCCGCCGACAAAGGTCATGCCGGCGGCGCGATACCAATGATCCATCTCGCCCATCGTATCGGCAAGGTAGACAAGGGTGTCGGGCCGCGCGGGCGCGTGGCGCGAACGGGTGGCGTGGGGCAGGCCACGGGCGCGAATCTCTGCCTCAATCGCATCGCGGCGGCGCGGGTGGCGCGGCGCGAGGATCAGCCGCAGGTCGGGGGCGGCGCGCTGTGCTGTTGCGAAGGCGTCAAGCACCTGCACCTCTTCGCCGTCATGGGTGGAGGCGGCCAGAAGGGTAAAGGCGCGCGCGAAGGGCAGATCGGGGGCGTTTTCGCGGTTGTTGGCGGCGGGCGCGGCGGGGGGCGCGGATTTGAGGCTGACGACCGGGCCGATCTGCGCTGGTGTCAGGCCAAGGGCGCGAAAGCGCGCCTCTGACGCCGCATCCTGGGCGGATAAAAAGCACAAAGCGCGGGTCAAGGCGCGCGAAAGACCCGGAACATGCGCCCAGGGGCGGGTGCTTTTGGCCGAGATCCGCGCGCCGATCATCAAGGTGGGAATGGCGCGTTTGGCACAAAGCGCAAGGCGGTTTGGCCAAAGCTCACTTTCCACAAGGATCATGGCGCGGGGCTGCCAGCGGTTCAGGAAACGCGCAAGCACAAGTTGGTGATCAAGCGGGGCCATGGCGACCGAAAGCCGCGGCAGGCCCCATCCAATCGCCAGATCGCGGCCGGTCTGGGTGTTGGTGGTGACCAGAATCTGCAAGCTTGGGCTGCGGTCAAGCAGGCTTTGCAAGACATCGCGGGCCGAGGTCAGCTCTCCGTTTGAGGCCCCGTGAAGCCAGAGCAGGGCGGCATCGGTGCGCGGCGTGGCACCGCCGCCCAGACGCTCGGCCAGGGACCGCAGGCTTTCGCGCCCGCGCATACAGCGAAGCCCCAGCCGCAACAGCAACACCGGGAAAGCAAGCGAAAAGAGAAGGCGGTAAAGGATCACGAAAACTCGCATGGCTGGAACAGACGGCCTGTCGCGGAATGTGCGGTGGCCGTGGGGGGAAGGTCAAGCCGGTTGGCATGTCGAAAGTCGTGGCTTGCACTGTTACATAACCGGGTCATGGTAGATGTCTAATAGCAAGGAGATTCGGATCATGACAGACGCCTTCGCCGCACCGGGCCGTTTCTTTCGCGGCAACCTTCATACCCATTCGACGCGCTCTGACGGGGTGCTGGAACCGGCAGAGGTTTGCCGCCGCTACCGCGATGAAGGATATGACTTTATGGCGCTGACCGATCACTTCATCGGCAGTTACGACTACCCGATGGTGGATACGCGCGATTTTCGCCGCAGCGATTTCACCACGATCATTGGCGCCGAGCTGCATAGTGGCGCCATGCAAAACGGCGAGTTGTGGCATATTCTGGCGGTTGGTTTGCCGTTTGACTTTGCGCCGCCAAATGCGCCGGGATTCCATGTGGTTGAAGGGCAGGAATCCGGGGCAGAGCTTGCGCAGCGGGCGCGGGATGCGGGGGCCTTTGTGGCCGTGGCGCATCCGCAATGGTCAGGCATGACGCTGGCCGATGCACGCACGATCAAGGCCGCTCATGCGGTTGAGATCTATAACCACGGCTGCTGGGCGGGATGCGACAGGCCCGACGGCTTTGCCATCAATGATCTTTTGATAAGCGAGGGGCAAAAGCTGTCGGCCGTGGCCACCGATGACGCGCATTTCTCAGAACCGGATCATTTTGGCGGCTGGGTCATGGTCAAGGCCGAGGAGAATGACCCCGATGCTTTGTTGGCGGCCCTGAAGGCGGGGCTGCATTATTCCAGCCAGGGGCCGCAGATCGGGCGGATCGAGATTACCGAAAAGACCATTGATGTCGAATGTTCGGCGGCGGTTTCGGTGATTGTGCAAGGCTTTGGTGCGGCGGCAAGGGCGGTCCATGGCCTGTCGATGACCCGCGCCAGAGTCAGCCGAGAGCGCTTTGCGAAATCGCCGTGGATCCGGGTGACGGTGGTGGACCGTGCCGGCAAGCGGGCCTGGTCGAACCCCTATTGGCTTTGAGGCAAAAGCCGATGTTGAACGTCAGATGGCTTTGCCCTTCGCATCGAAACTGACCCGAACATCAAGAACCGGACCCTGGCGCAAGATGCAGCGAAGGTCCGGCCGAGTTCATCGCTGGCGGGACGAAGTTTCCGCCAAGGGTCCTGCTGTTGATGACCGTTTCAATGGTGTTTGGCATCGGCATTATGACAAACATTCACGTCGGAACGTTCCAGTTTTCGGGCCGTTCTTTTTTCTGACAGGCTTTGGCCTGCAATGAAAAGGCCCGAAAATCAGATGTTCCGCGTCCCGGCATCGAAAGTTCCAACGAAGGGCCGGATAAGCGCAGATCAAAACGCAAGGAGAATCGGCGCGAAACTTGCCCTGCGCTTACCCATGGAGGGAAGAAGCCTGCGGGAAATTCATATAAGCCATTGCAGAATTATGGTGCCCCCACACGGACTCGAACCGCGGACCCTCTGATTACAAATCAGATGCTCTACCAGCTGAGCTATAGGGGCGTTGGCAGCCAAATAATCGGTTGTCTCTGGGCGTGCAAGGGAATTTGTTGTCACCCTTCCCGCGTCAGGTGTTGTGGCCTGCGCGATTGGCGCGCGCAAGGAAAGCGACGGCCACAAGACCAACAGCAATGACAAGAATTGCGGCCGGGGAGGCCTCGCTCAGATTCTCGAGGCTGGCCTTTTCGTGAACCCGCGTGGCCAGCGTGTCGAAATTGAACGGGCGCAGCAGCAAGGTCGCCGGCAGCTCTTTCACGCAATCCACGAAGACCAGCAAAAGTGCGGTCCCGATCGATCCGCGCATCAACGGCAGATAGACGTCGCGCAAAGCCCCGGCCCGGCTGCGCCCAAGTGACCGCGCCGCCATCGGTAATGACGGCGAGATCCGCCCGAATGCAGTATCCGCCGCGCCCTGCGCCAGCGCGAAAAACCGCACCGAATAGGCCAGGACAATGGCCCCTGCCGAACCGGTGATAAGCAGCCCCGGATCATGGCCGGTCAGATGGGCTGTCAGATCGGCCAGATGATGATCGAAGGCCGCGACCGGCACCAAAATTCCCACCGCCAGAACTGCGCCCGGTGCGGCATAGCCAATGGTGGTGACGGGCAGCAAAAGCCGTGGCAAGGCGGCCCCGGCAAGGCGCATGCCGTAAACCATCGCCACCGCCCCCGCCACCGTAAGCACCGCGGCACTTCCGCCGGTGATCAGCGTGTTGGCAAAGGCCTGCGCCAGACCTTTTGATATCCATGCCTCGGGGCTTGAAATGGCCTGCGCGCCAATCACCAGCAGCGGCAAGACAAAGCCGATCACAAAGGGAAGCAGGCAAAGACCCATTGCCACCAAACCCGCAAACCGTGGCAGCGCAACCCGCGCGATGGGGCGGCTGTGACGGGCGGCGGCGTGAAAGCGCAGGTGCTTGCGCCCGGATTTTTCAAGGCTGACCAGTATCAGGATCACCGCAAGGATCAGGCAGGCCAATTGCGCAGCCCCTCCGGCATTGCCGCTTTCAAGCCATATGCTGAAAATGCCGGTGGTCAGGGTCTGGATCGCGAAGAAATCGACGACGCCGAAATCATTCACCGTCTCCATCATCACAATCGCAGTGCCTGCGGCAATCGCAGGGCGGGCAAGCGGCAGGCCCACCCGCCAAAAAAGCCCCCAGGGCCCGGCCCCCAAAGCCCGAGCCACCTCATAACTGCCGCCCGATTGTTCGCGAAATGCGGCGCGCGCCAGCATGTAGACATAAGGATAAAGCGCCGCCGTCAGCACCACCACCGCCGCCCAATGCGACCGGATCTGCGGAAACCAGTAATCGCGGGCATTGCCCCAACCGAAGCTGGCGCGCAGCGCCGTCTGCACCGGGCCCGAATATTCCAAGAAATCCACCAGCGCATAGGCCCCGATATAGGCCGGGATCGCCAGCGGCATCAGCAACAGCCATTCGATCAGCCGCGACATCGGAAAGCGGTACATGGTTATCAGCCATGCCGTTCCGGTTCCGACCGCCGCCGCCGCCGCGGCGGTGCTGAGCGTCAATATCGCGGTGTTGGTCAAATAGCGCGGTAGCGTTGTTGACAGAAGATGCCCCCAGATATTCTCGGTCGGGGTCAGTGCTATCCAGATGACCGACAAGATCGGCATGATCACCACCGCCGCAATCAACAGTGCCGCCAACGGCCACAAGCCCCCCATCAAAAAGCGCCGAGGGCCGGTTGTGCGATTATCTTGCAGAAGGTGAGTGTTTTGCTGGGTCATTGCAATCTGGCCCTATAGCATCGCACCAGAGCTGTCCAGAAAACCTGTGATCAGGTCCGGGTTTTGGCCGGGATGCGGGGCCATGATTGAGGTGGCGATTATCTGGGCCAAGCCCGGCCATCGGTCAGATCCGGCGGGCCCATTCGCGGCGCAAGGACGATCTTCCTGACTTCGGAAAACCGAGACAGAGGGCATGCTGCCCGCTGCCCACTGCCCGCTTCTGGCCAGGATGTCTGCCCGGATTGCCTTTGAGCCGCAGGGTCAAGCGTTGGCCTTGCGCATCGGCCAGGTATCTCCGATGCGGTAGCCTTCGGGCCACGGGTCGGCCGGATCACAAAATAACTGCTTGGTTTCGGTGATCCATGCGCGCCCGGAAATCGACGGGATGATCGCGGGGGTGCCCGCCAGGTCGGTCGCCGCCTCGATGCGGCAATCGAACCGGCTGCCAAGGATAGAGATGCCGGTAAACGCCTCGCCCACGGCCAGTTCGCCGCGCGCATGAAGGACTGCCATACGCGCCGAACAGCCCGTGCCAGTGGGCGAGCGGTCCAGTTTCCCGGGCTCTATCGCCACGGTATTGCGCCCGGTTTTGACGCCGTTTTCGACGGCGAGGGGGGCGGTGAACTGGCAAAAGGAAATATGCGCCCAGTCGGGGTTTGTCGGATGGGTAAAGCCAAGCTGTTCGCTGGCGGCGCGGGTTATCTTCATGCCGGTTTCCGACAGATCGCGCGCCTCGTCCAGTGCCAGCGTAAAGCCAACCGAGGCCGCATCAACCAACACGAAACTGTCGCCACCATAAGCGGTATCGACGCATAGCGTGCCCAGGCCTTCCACTTCAAGTCTGGCGCCAAGTTTTTGCGCGAAACTCGGGTGGTTGGTGACGCGGATGGATTGCGCCTTGCCGTCTGCGCAGGTCGCGACCACCTCAACCAGCCCGCCCGGTGCCTCCAGCGCAAATCTGGTTTCCGGCTCGGTCATCGGAAGGATGCCGGTGTCCAAAAGCACGGTCGCCACGCAGATGGAGTTCGATCCCGACATCGGCGGCGTATGGGCGGGCTCCATAATGATCCAGCCCATCGCGGCGCGCGGATCCTTTGGCGGCACCAGCAAGT
>JBATTI010000106.1:0-4169 GCA_049670445.1 Albidovulum sp.
GTCTATACCACCGACCCACGCATCACCGCCAAGGCCCGCAAACTTGACCGTATCGCCTTTGAGGAAATGCTTGAACTTGCGTCCCTTGGCGCCAAGGTCTTGCAAACCCGCTCGGTCGAGCTTGCCATGCGCTACAAAGTGCGGTTGCGGGTTCTGTCCAGCTTTGAAGATACGGATGAAACATCCGGCACCCTGGTCTGCACCGAGGAGGAAATCATGGAATCGAAAGTCGTCTCAGGCATCGCCTTTTCCCGCGACGAAGCCAAGATCACCCTGGTCACCGTCGAAGACCGCCCCGGCATCGCGGCGGCAATCTTTGGCCCGCTGGCCGAGGCCGGGGTCAATGTCGATATGATCGTGCAAAACATCTCTGAGAAAGATTATGAGGGCCATACCACCGCCGTCACCGACATGACCTTTTCATGCCCGACCAATCAGGTCGCGCGGGCGAAAAAGGCCATGGAAGACGCGCGCGCCGCAGGCTCGATCAACTATGATGATCTTATCGTCGATACCGATGTCGCCAAGGTTTCGGTCGTGGGCATCGGCATGCGCTCTCATGCCGGTGTCGCCGCCAAGATGTTCGCAGCCCTTTCGGCCGAAAACGTCAATATCAAGGTCATCGGCACCTCCGAGATCAAGATTTCGGTGCTGATCGACCGCAAATATGTCGAACTGGCCGTGCAAGCCTTGCATGATGCGTTTGAGCTGGAAAGAACCGCCTGACCGCCGTCAAACCATAGACATTCCCCAAGCGGCCCCAATGGCCATAGGGCCCGAACCGCCCACCAATGCCGGGTGCAAGACCACGAATTCCTCGGCGATCCGCTTAAAACCTATGGCACTGGCCGCCAAGACGCTCCATGATAGAGATGAAGCATAAATCGCCTGCAATCAGGCCGAAACAGGTGGCATGACAGACCGGACCGAAAGTCAAAGCCGCAAATTGCTGCGGCGCTTGCGCGATACCTTGGCCGAAGCAGGCGAAGGCCAGGAACGCCTCGACCGTATTGTAGAGCTTATCGCCTCTTCAATGCGCACCGAGGTCTGTTCGATCTATCTGTTTCGCGACGAGGAAACCCTGGAACTTTGCGCCAGCAAGGGACTGAACAAGGAAGCCATTCACCAGACCCGGATGAAGATGGGCGAAGGCCTTGTTGGCCGCGTCGCCAAAACCTCGACCCCGGTCAACACCCCCGACGCGCCCAGCCACAAAGGCTTTCGCTATATGCCCGAAACCGGAGAGGAGCTTTATTCCTCTTTCCTCGGCGTGCCGATCCAGCGGCTTGGCGAAAAGGTCGGCGTGCTGGTGGTACAATCGAAAGACGCGCGGCAATATTCCGAAGATGAGGTCTATGCGCTTGAGGTCGTGGCCATGGTCGTGGCCGAGATGACCGAACTTGGCGCTTTCATCGGCGAGGGCGAGGCGCTGGCGGCCCCGCATAAACATGCCGTCCTCTTTCGTGGCGGCACCGGGCAAGAAGGCGCGGCAGAGGGCCGGGTCTGGCTGCACGAGCCGCGCGTGGTTGTCACCAATCCGGTGGGCGATGATCCTGCCACGGAACTGGCGCGCCTGAGAGAAGCCGTGGAAGAGCTGCGCTTGTCGGTCGATAGCATGCTGTCCACCGCAGATGGCATTGATCAGGAACAAAGCCAGATCCTTGAAGCCTACCGCATGTTCGCCCATTCGCGCGGCTGGATGCGGCGCATGGAAGAAGATATCGCCCGCGGTCTTTCCGCCGAAGCGGCCACCGAAAAAGAACAATCCGCCGCAAGGGCGCGGCTTGAGTCGGTGCCAGACCCCTATTTGCGCGACCGCTTGCATGATCTTGATGATCTGTCGAACCGATTGCTGCGGATCCTGACCGGCCAGGGCGTCGATACCGGGGCAGAGATGCCTGGCAATCCGATCCTTGTCGCCCGCAATATCGGGCCTGCGGAACTGTTGGATTACGGCCGCAAACTGCGCGGCGTGGTGTTGGAGGAAGGCTCGGTCGGCAGCCATGCCGCGGTTGTCGCACGCGCGCTGGCGATCCCTTTGGTGATCCATGCCGAAAGGATCACCACCGAGGCGCTGAACGGCGACCAGATCCTTGTCGATGGCGACCAAGGCGTTGTGCACCTGCGCCCGGAAGAATCGGTGGCCCGGGCCTTTGGCGAAAAAATCGCCATGCAGGCCGCAGCCCAGGATCGCTATGCGAGTTTGCGCGACCTGCCCGCCATCTCGAAATGCGGCACGGTGATCGGGCTGCATATGAATGCAGGCCTGATGGCCGATCTGCCCTCGCTTGAAGGATCGGGCGCGGAAGGCGTTGGGCTGTTTCGCACCGAATTGCAGTTTCTGTTGCGCAACCATGTGCCCAAACGGGGCGAACTTGCAGCACTTTATGACCGGGTGATCGAGGCCGCCCAAGGCAAACGCGTGGTGTTTCGCACGCTTGATATCGGCTCGGACAAGGTCTTGCCCTATATGAAACGGGTGGAAGAGCCGAACCCCGCAATGGGTTGGCGGGCGATCCGCGTCGGTCTGGACAAGCCCGGCGTCATGCGCATGCAGCTGCAAGCCCTGATCCGCGCGGCACGCGGCGGACCGCTGACCGTAATGTTCCCCTTCGTCGCCGAATTCGAAGAGTTTCAAGAGGCGCGCAGGCGGCTGATCGACGAAGTTGCGCGTGAACGCAAACTTGGCCACAAGCTGCCCACAGTGCTTGAAATCGGCGCCATGCTGGAGACGCCGTCATTGGCCTATGCGCCCAATGCGTTTTTTGAGATGGCCGATTTTATTTCAATCGGCGGCAATGACCTCAAGCAGTTCTTTTTTGCCGCTGACCGCGAAAATGAACAGGTCCGGCGGCGCTATGACATGCTCAACACCAGTTTCCTGAGCTTCTTGAGGCATATTATCGGGCGCTGCGCCAAAGCGGGCACGCCCTTGTCCTTTTGTGGCGAAGATGCGGGGCGCCCGATCGAAGCGCTTTGCCTCGCGGCGCTTGGCATTCGTACATTGTCGATGCGTCCGGCATCGATCGGCCCGGTCAAACATCTGATCCGCAAGATCGACCTCGGCGAGCTGCGCGGCGTGATCGACCGCGCATGCAACGCGGGCGAGGTGAGCATACGCCGCGCGGTGATGGATTGGCTCTCCGGCCAGGATATCTGAAATCGATCGCCATTGCCGGACGCGCGCAATTTTTCGCAGAAAAATTGTCCCTTCGGGGGGCGGCGCCTTCGGCGCCGTTAAAATTTTTCGGCGAAAAATTTTCCACCGCCCGGGCGATAGTTTGTTTTGAACTCAGGCCTGACGCGCCATCTCGGCGCGAAACGCATGCCCGACGCGTGTCCGTCCATGTTCAAGCGCCAGGCGCTTCAGACCAAAGCGCACTCGGGCGACATCCTCGTAATAGCTCATGAAGGAATAGTTGATCCCGGCACCTGCCACCGCCCCCAGGATCGGCACTGCCTTGCCCGCCAACTGTTTGCCAAGCATCGCCGAAAAGGCCGGCGAAACCCGGGTAATCACGGCTTGCAACGTGGCCCCATTCACACTCATCCGGCTGCCCAAAAACGTCGTATTGACCCCGTCATCCTCCGTACCCGGCCCGCCACTGCCGAATATGTCGATACAGGTCAGCCGCACCTCTTCGCTATCGGGGTCAAAGCCGTTTTCGGCCGCAACCTTCAGCATCGCCCCGAACATCAGCATCACGGTCGCGGGCAATTCAACCACAGCCGAGGCAAGACCGGCCGATCCCCCCACGGCCCCGCTTGCTGCCGCCGCAAACCTATGGCCCCAGGCCCCGGCATCCGGCATGATCTTTTGCGTGTTTGCCGCCCCATCGAAAAGCGACGCCAGAATGCGCGCCGCCCCCTTATCAAGCACCTCACGTGCTGGGGCTGGCAGCTTTGCAGCCCAAGCCTCAACCCGCCCGCCCATCGCATTCAGCGCCTTCATCACCGGCCCATTGGCCGCACGTGCGCGATGGGCAAGCCCGGCCACTTCGCGGGCAAGATCCTCGGGCAGCAAATCAATCTCACCACTTGGGTCAGGGTCAGACATCACATTGGCCTTTCAACGGCAAACACCTCATTCAAAATGGTCCAAAACCCGCAAAATTCAAGGCCCTGCCGCCTTTTCCACCAACCCCTTTACCCCCGTCCAGGCACCAAAC
>JBATTI010000107.1:0-3672 GCA_049670445.1 Albidovulum sp.
CCAGATGCAAGGGTGAATTGTGAGCGTTGGGGGGCGCTCGCCGCTATCTCGGACCTCCGCAAAGGGTTTAGACCGAAGTTTCCGCCCGATATCCTCGTCGATGCCCTGTTCGGCACCGGCTTGACGCGCCGCCCGCAAGACGATCTGTGTGAGACGCTGAAGGAGCTTAATGATTGCGCTGAACTCTTCGCTTCTGGGCGGCGAAACGCTGGCAGCATGAGGTTTATTCCCGTCGTTGCGGTGGATGTGCCGAGTGGCCTTTGGTCCGATAGCGGTCGCAGCCTGGGCCCCGAGCCACTGCACGGAAAGTCGGTGGCGCGGGCAAACCTGACGGTGAGCTTTCACCGTCCGAAGCTCGGGCTCTTGTTGGGCGACGGTCCGCAGTTGTGCGGAAATCTGCGTGTCGCTGATATCGGCCTGACGTCCGATGTTGGGGTGGCTTGGAGTGACGAGGGCTCTGCGCAGCGGCTCTCCAAGATCACCGATCACAAATACACTCACGGCCATGCCCTGATCCTTTCCGGCGGCCCCGGCAAAGGCGGTGCGGCCCGTCTTGCCGCGCGGGGTGCGCTCAGGATCGGGGCGGGGCTTGTGACGGTGGGATGTCCGCCCGAGGCTCTGGCCGAGAATGCAGCACGGCTGGATGCGGTGATGCTGATGCCGGTGGTTGATGAGGTTGCGCTGGCGGCGGTGCTGAAGGACGAGCGGATCAACGCTCTTTGCCTTGGCCCCGGCATGGGGATCAGCGATGAAGGCCGGAACCTCTTGGTGACGGCCCTGAAGAGCGGGCGGGCGGTGGTTTTGGATGCCGATGCGCTGACGCTCATCGCGCGGGAACCCGCGCTCTTCGCTTTACTTCACGCGGGTTGCGTTTTGACGCCCCATGGCGGTGAATTCGCAAGGCTCTTTCCGGATATCGCGAAAAAGCTGGCGGCCCCGATCACCAAGGGCCCGGCCTATTCCAAAGTGGATGCAACATGTGAAGCGGCCAGCCGTGCCGGATGCGTGGTGTTATACAAAGGCCCAGACACGGTGATAGCGGACCCGCAGGGGCGCTGCTCGATCAACTCCGCCCATAAGAAGCGCGCGGCGCCTTGGCTTGCGACAGCCGGTTCGGGGGATGTCCTGGCGGGCTTTATCACCGGGCTGATGGCGCGCGGATTCGCGCCGATGGAGGCCGCGGAAACCAGCGCATGGCTGCATGTGGAATGCGCAAGGGCGTTTGGTCCGGGGCTGATTGCCGAGGATTTGCCCGAACAGCTGCCATCGGTCTTCCGGGCGCTGGGCCTTTAGGCCTGCGCCGAATCAGGGCTGACTTACCGCTTCGGACCCAGCCTCAACCTTTGTCTTGGGTGCTTCTTCGACCGCTGGCAGGCCGTTACAGTAAATCTCGACCCCTTCGGCATAGACGATTTGCGGTGTGTCAAAGAACAGCTCATAAAGCCGCATGCCCAGCACATCTTCGCGCAGGACATATTCGCCATCCACCAACCGCTCTACCGGCACCAGTGCCTGATCTTGCCCGTAAATCGCCTGAGCGCGCCAATCGCGCAACAATATCAACGTGTCAGCCGGTAATGTTAAATCTTGTTCTGGGCGATCATGGCCAAGCGCCGAAGCACCGATGCGCACGGCTTGGCCGGAAAACCGTTCAACCGCGATTTTGCGCAAAATACGCATGCCAGCGCGGGTGACGACCCTGTCGCCCGTCGATAGGAAATCCACCGGCAGATAGCCATCCAAAGTCGCAACAACCGTACCCGAAGCGATGCCGCGCGTGCGCTGGGCAAGCTGGACCTCGGCCGTTTCACCCTGCATCTGATCATCTGCTGGCATGTACATTGTGTTTTCCCCTGAGCGTTCAGGGCATTTGCGGGTCCAATTTTGTCAAAATTGCGTTTTGCTTGTGAGTTTTCCGTGGCCGGGGCCAGATGCATTTTTACGCTCGCATCGTCTGAGGCTTCTTGCTAGAAGGGCGCGGATTTGGATGCGGCCCTTGCCTGGCCGCTTCTTTGGTTACTGCGGGTGTGGCGAAATTGGCAGACGCACCAGATTTAGGTTCTGGCGCCGCAAGGCGTGGGGGTTCAAGTCCCTCCACCCGCACCAAAAGGGAAAGAGGACGAAGGAATGCAGGTCACCGAGACCCTGAACGACGGTCTGAAGCGCGGCTATACGATCACCGTATCCGCAGCTCAGCTGGAAGAGAAAGTCACCGAAAAGCTGCTAGAGGCGCAGCCCCAGGTTGAGATCAAGGGCTTTCGCAAGGGCAAGGTGCCGATGGCGATGCTGCGCAAGCAGTTCGGCCAGCGGATCATGGGCGAAGCGATGCAAGAGGCCATCGACACTGCCATGAAGTCGCATTTTGACGCGAGCGGCGATCGCCCTGCCATTCAGCCCAAGGTCGAGATGCAAAACGGCGAGACCTGGAAAGAGGGCAGCGACGTCGTTGTCGAGATGTCCTATGAAGCCCTGCCGGAGATTCCGGATCTGGATACCGGCAAGGTCAAGCTTGAAAAGCTGGTGGTCAAGGCCGAAGACAAGGCGGTGACAGAGGCTTTGGAAAATCTTGCCAAATCAGCGCAGTCCTTTGAGGAAAAGAAAAAAGGATCGAAAGCCAAAGATGGCGATCAGGTCGTGATTGATTTTCTTGGCAAGGTTGATGGCGAGGCGTTTGAAGGCGGTGCCGGGGAAGATTACCCGCTGGTCCTTGGATCAAACTCTTTCATCCCGGGCTTTGAGGCGCAGCTGGTTGGTGCCAAGGCAGGCGATGAAGTCGCCGTGAACGTCAGCTTCCCCGATGAATATGGCGCGGCACATCTGGCTGGCAAAGCGGCTGTCTTTGACTGCAAGGTGAAATCGGTCAACGGCCCCAAAGCCGCCGAGATCGATGATGAGATGGCGAAGAAATTCGGCTCTGACGATCTTGCTGCCCTCAAGGTTCAGATCGCGGAGCGTCTGGAGGCCGAATATTCCGGTGCTGCCCGCGCGGTGATGAAACGTGCCTTGCTTGATCAGCTGGACGGATTGGTCAAGTTTGATCTGCCGCCAAGTCTGGTTGAAGCCGAGGCAAATCAGATTGCCCACCAGCTTTGGCATGACGACAACCCCGATCACCATGGCCATGACCATGATATCGACACCACGGATGAACACAAAAAACTGGCTGAACGCCGGGTGCGTCTGGGGCTGTTGCTGGCCGAGATTGGCCGCAAGGAAAAGGTCGACGTTTCTGACGCCGAGATGACCCAGGCCGTGATGAATCAGGCCCGGCAATATCCCGGCCAGGAACGCGCGTTCTTTGAATATGTCCAAAAGAACCCGCAAATGCAGCAACAGCTGCGCGCGCCGCTTTTCGAAGACAAGGTCGTTGATCTGATCGTGGCCGGAGCCAAGGTTACCGAAAAGACCGTGACCAAAGAAAAGCTTCAAAAAGCTGTCGAGGCGCTGGACGAACTTTGATCTTTCAAGATCTGGCTTGAAAGGCCGCCCCTTGGGGCGGCTTTTCTCATTTGGGTGTGAAAATCAGATGATTTTCACAGTGAAAACTTTTGCAAGGCTTTGAAAACACAGTGATGCCTGGTTTTCGTTAAGGGGATATTAAGCCTTTTCACAGGCGCAGCCCCGCCGCCATAACCACGGTCTGAGCCTTTGTTTTCCAGCAAAAGCCCGCAT
>JBATTI010000108.1:0-1652 GCA_049670445.1 Albidovulum sp.
GGCCAGAGGCAGGTACCGCCGCCCTGGCCTTGTTCTTCGTCGGGGCCTTGTTCTTCGTCGGGGTCTTGGCTGGTGCAGGTGCGCCCTTTCCGGCAAGCCAAAGTTCTATCGTGCCTGGGGGGGCGTCACTGCCTGCGTTGGTAAAGTCCTTGACCGGGCCGCCGATACTTGCGCCAAGCGCCTTCGCCGCCGCCGCGTCATCCAGATGATAGAACCGCACGTGGTTCGCACTTACGGTGAAGTTGACGGTGATCGGGTCGCGCAACCGGTAGCCCGCGCTCACCAATCCTTCGGTCACGCTCTCAAGGCTTTCGGCCGCGGGTCTTGTCGGCACCAGCAGTTTGATCGCTTCCTGGGGCACAGTTGCGGCCACGGGTGCCGGTTCTGGTTCTGGTGCTGGTGCCGGTGCTGGCGTCAGATCAATCTGCAGAGGGTCTTGCCCATCCCAGACTTGCGGCAAAGCAAGGCTTGCGGTCTGGACCGGATCGGGGCTGGCCAAGGGTGCCGGGGGGGGCGGGGCGATTGCATTCTCGGTCGCAGCCTTGGGCAAGCTCAGCGCCTCGGGCGGCTGATCCGCCGCCGTTGGCAGGCGCCCGGCCGGGTCAATTGCCTCGGGTGCGATGTCGTTGTCCAACCGGGGCGCCACCGCAAGAGGGGCTGAAACAAGCGCGATATCATCAATCTTGGAGGGAAGGCCAAGGGCCGCTTCAGAAGCAGGCTGCGGCATTGACGGGGCCAGGGTAACCGCGATCTGCGGGGCGTCTGCCGGGGCCGGGGCGGCACCGGGATCGGTCTTTTCCTTGGCAGGTTCGGGCGTTACGGGCCCGGTTACTGGCCCGGTTACTGGCATGGCAGCCGCAGGTGCCACGCGCGGCGGGTTAACAACCGGGACCGCTGTCGGCATGGCGGCCGTTGACACATCGGTCTTGGCCGTGATCACGGCCCCCCCAAGACCTGCCACAAGATTGGCCAGCCCAAGACCAAGGCCCAGCCCAAAGGCAAAGGCCGCAATCACAAAGGCAACCCTTCCCCAGCGGATCTTGCTGCGGGTCTTTCCCTCGCCGGTCGATCTGGTCGCATTGCCCACCGGCGGCGCCACATTGTCACTTGCATCGCGGCTGGCGACGACCACCGCGCGGGGCGGCCTATTCTGCCCCTCTGCTACTGGCCCCCCGTAACCGCCTCCTCTGCTACTGGCGGCGTCAGCGCTTGCGTAAGTTGCAGCGGGTTGTTGGCCGGTAATGGCCCTGCCTCGGCAGCTTCTCGCTTATCCAGATCGACAAGATCAGCCGACTTTTGCGCAGCCCCGGAGGCAGGGCGATGGCCGGCTTGATGATTCTGCGCCTCGCGCAGCATCACCAAAACGTTGGCCATACCGGCTGAAGGCGTCTCCCACGGGCGCGTGCCGGGCGGGCCGGCTGGTGTCAGATCGCTTTTATTTTGCTCGGAGGCGCTTTGCTCGGCCAGAACTTTTTCGCGTTTTACCCGCGCTTCCTCCAGCCGCTTTTGCCAGCTGCTGGAACTTAGAAGCTGTTGAACTTGCACATGTTCATCAACGTCTTCTGCCCGTTCGGGAAGGTTTGAAGAGGTCGCTTTGGTCTTATCCATATCCCCCCCGGGGCGCAGGCAAATTCACGCAAGAGGGCACGACC
>JBATTI010000109.1:0-8150 GCA_049670445.1 Albidovulum sp.
GCATCAGCGAGGATATTGACGCCGCGCAACATACGGTCACGAGCATCGGAATTAAATTTGACGTCCTTAGCAGCCATTTTGCTTGCTCCTTGGAATTCTTATGAAGGTCGAAAAGCGGGTCTTCAGGCCATAACGCCCAAAATATCGCTTTCTTTCATGATCAGCAGCTCTTCGCCGTCGAGGGTCACTTCGGTGCCCGACCATTTGCCGAACAAGATACGGTCGCCCTTTTTCACGGACATTGCGATCAACTCGCCCGAATCCTTGCGCGCGCCTTCACCTACGGCGATCACTTCGCCTTCAGCGGGCTTTTCTTTGGCGTTGTCGGGGATGATCAGACCGCCCTTGGTCTTGTCTTCACCTTGGATGCGGCGAACGACGACGCGGTCTTGCAGCGGTTTAAATGCCATCTGGTAACACTCCCATGGGGTCCAGGTTGAAATGAATTAGCACTCACATCGAGCGAGTGCTAACGGATGGTTAGTTAGGCGTGCTTACCCCATCTGTCAACGGGTGGTATTGTGAAAATTTGCACCTATCGCCATAGAAAAGTCCAAGACCGCATGCCAGAGTGGCGCGCGTATTGGAGGGGACATTCATGCTCAGATCATATTGCCTTGCGGCGCTCCTGTGCCTTGCGCCTGGCTTGGGTCTGGCCGAAGGTGAAACCACCAGCTGCGCCGGACAAGATCTTATCGCCACGATACCGGCAGAGGAACGCGCCACGCTTGATGCGGCCATTGCCCTTGCACCCTATGCCCAAGGCAACCACTGGCGCGCCACAAGCGGTGACAGCACCATCAATATCATTGGAACGTTTCATCTGTTCGACCCCCGGATGCCCGAACATCTGGCCAAATTGATGCCTGATCTGCGGCAAGCGGATGCGGTCTATCTGGAAGCGACGCAGGTCGAGCTGGACCAGTTGCAGCAAGCCGTTGCCACAAGGCCAGAGCTGATGTTCACCCAAGGCGCGACCCTGCCCGAACGCCTGTCCGACGACGAATGGCAGCTTTTGTCGCAAGAGATGTCAGCGCGTGGCATCCCGGCCTTTCTGGCCTCAAAATTCCAACCCTGGTATGTCTCGGTGATGCTGGCGATGCCGCCTTGCGCCATCCCCGCAATGTCGGGTGGCGGCTCGGGTCTGGATCATCTGATCATCGAGGCGGCAGATGCATTGGGCACGCCCACCCATGCGCTGGAGCCTTACGACACGATCTTCCGGATCTTTGACCAGATCCCGCAAGATGAGCAGCTTGACATGATCCGCATCGCTTTGCCTTTGGCACCGGCTGCCGAAGACATGCTGGCCACCATGGCCAATAGTTTTGACCGCGAAGATCACCGCCTTATCTGGGAATATTCGCGGCTGAAATCCATTGCCGCCGCCGGTGGCGACCCCGAAAAGGCCGCGCAGGATTTCGAACGGATGGAAGACATCCTGATCAATCAGCGCAACCACGACTGGGTCGGCAAGCTTCTGGAGGTGGCGCCGGGCAAAAGGCTGATCGTCGCCGTAGGGGCCGGGCATCTGGCGGGCGACAACGGGGTTTTGCAGCTTTTGCAGAATGCGGGATACCGGTTGGAGCGTGCGGAGTTCTGATCCTTGGGTAAGGCCGCCGCAGATTTGGGGCCATGGGTTTTCACAGCCCCGGCAGGCCCCGAAAACCGCTGGCGCCTGTGGCGTGACAATACCCGTTGATGCCCCTATAAGGCGGGCGAAATTCAATCGAACGGAAATTCCAGATGACGACCCTTGTTTTTGGCCACAAATCCCCTGACACCGATTCCACCGGATCCCCGATCATCTGGGCCTGGTACCTGAGCGAGGTGAAAGGCGCGCCCGCCAAGCCTGTCTTGCTGGGTGAGCCGAACACCGAAGCGGCCTTCATGCTTGGCCACTGGGGCCTGGAGAAACCCGAAATCATCGCCGATGTCGCCGCGGGTGACAGCTGTGTCATCGTTGACACCAATAACCCCGGCGAATTGCCCCCCTCGATCAATGATGCCAACGTGGTGCAGATCATTGACCACCACATGCTGGCAGGTGGGCTGAAAACCAAAGGCCCGATCGAGATTACCATGCGTCCGCTGGCCTGCACCGCCACGATCATGCATGATCTGATCGGCGCCGATCTGGCCAAGGCGCCCAAGGGCATCAAGGGGGCTATGTTGTCGTGCATCTTGTCCGACACGCTTGAATTCCGCTCGCCCACAACCACCGCGCATGACCGCGCCGTGGCCGAAAGCCTTGCCGCCGATCTGGGGGTGAATATCGCCGAATTCGCGGCACAGATGTTCGCGGCAAAATCCGATGTTTCGGCCTTCTCGGACGCCGAGCTTTTGCGCATGGACAGCAAGGAATACACCATCGGCGGCAAAGAGCTGCGCGTGTCGGTGCTTGAAACCACGGCGCCCAAAGTGGTGCTTGACCGCAAGGCAAGCCTGATGGCCTCGATGGAGGGGGTGGCGCGCGCAGACGGCGCCGACCAGGTGCTGCTTTTCGTCGTCGATATCTTGCGCGAGGAAGCCACGCTGCTGGTGCCCAACGATCTGGTCAAGACCATTGCCGAGGCCAGCTTTGGCGTCACCGTTTCGGGCGACAGCGTGGTTCTGCCCGGTGTGATGAGCCGCAAGAAACAGATCATGCCATTCCTGAAAATGTGACTTGTCGGGGGGGCTGATGCCCCCCGATCCCGCTTTGCCGGTTGGTTTCCAAAGGTGCCCATATGACCCATATCATCGCTGCCCTATCCGAAGTGGCCGAAGGGTATGACGCGCTTTACTGCGATCTTTGGGGGTGCTTGCACAATGGCCGCGCCCCCTACCCCGCCGCCGTTGCTGCATTGCAGAATTTCCGCATCGGTGGCGGCCATGTGGTGTTGATGACCAATGCCCCGCGCCCCAATCAATATGTGATCGAACAGCTTGATCGTCTGGGCGTGCCCCGCGACGCCTGGGATCTGGTCGTCTCATCGGGTGATGCGGCGCAATATGCGATGGTCAGCGGGGCGGTGGGCCGCAAAGTCTGGCATCTTGGCCCCGAAAAGGACGAAGGCTTCTTTGCGGACCTGCCGGCAGAGCTGGCCGATGCGCCGCCGATCATCCGCGTCCCGCTTGAGGAAGCGGAAGGCATCATCTGCACCGGGCCATTCGACGATCAGACCGAGACCCCCGAAGATTACCGCGCCCGGTTCTTGCTGGCCAAGACCAAAGGCCTGAAGATGCTTTGCGCCAATCCCGATATTGTGGTGGATCTGGGCGAAAAGCGCATCTATTGCGCCGGCGCCTTGGCGGGGCTTTATCAAGAAATGGGCGGCGAAAGCCTGTATTACGGCAAGCCACATCCGCCGATCTATGACCTTGCGCGCCAGCGCTTGGCCGATCTGGTCAGCGGCCCGGTCGATAACAGCGCCATCCTCGCGGTTGGCGACGGGATTGGCACGGATATTCAGGGCGGGATGGGCGAAGGCATTGACACGATCTTCGTCACCGGCGGGCTTATGGCCAGCACATTCGGCCCGGACGCCGAAAACCCCGACCAAAAGCGGCTGAACGACTGGCTGACCCAACAGCAGATGTCACCGACCTATTCCATCGGCCGCCTGCGCTGATCATGGCGACTTCGCAACAATGTTGCGAATTTGGCGAAAATTCCGGTAATAAATTACCTGACCGTTGCGCGAAGCTTTCAAGACAGTTATGCTGCACTGCAACATAAACCGGGATTCGCAATGATGCTTGATAATCAGCCACGCGGCACGATCTGTATCGAAGATCTTGAAATCGGCATGACCCGCTATCTGCAAAAGCAGATAACCGACCGGGATATCGAACTTTTTGCCGAGGTCTCTACCGACCACAACCCCGTGCATCTTGACGAAGACTATGCGCAAAACACGATTTTCGAGGGCCGTATTGCGCATGGCATGCTGACGGCCGGGCTGATTTCGGCGGTTATCGGCGAACAGCTTCCGGGCCACGGCACCGTCTATCTGGGGCAAAGCCTGAAATTCATGGCCCCGGTGCGGCCCGGTGACACGGTATATGCCGAGGTCAAGGTCATCGCGATTGACCATGCCAAACGCCGGGTGACCCTTGAAACCCATTGCGCAGTGGGCGATACGGTTGTGCTTAAGGGTGAAGCGCTGGTTCTGGCGCCAAGCCGCAAGTTCGACTGATCAGGCGGGCGCTTCCGCCGCACGAGGGCCGATGCGCACGCATAATCACTGGACTGAGCTGAAGCCTGCTGACCGGGGCGCATCCGTCGCGATGGGAAATTTCGACGGCGTCCATCTTGGCCATCAGGCGGTGATCGACCTTGCGCGCGGCAAGAACGCCCCGCTGGGTGTCGTGACCTTTGAACCCCACCCCCGGCAGTTCTTCGCGCCCGGCGCCCCGGCCTTTCGCCTGATGAATGCCGGCGCGCGCGCACACCGGCTTGAAAAGCTTGGCATCGATCAGCTTTACGCATTGCCCTTTGGTACCGCGCTTTCGGGGATGGAGGCCGAGGCTTTCGTGACCGAAGTTCTGGTCTTGGGGCTTGGGGTGTCGCATGTGACGGTCGGCGCCGATTTTTGCTTTGGCAAGGGCCGCAAGGGCGATGTTGAAACCTTGCTGCGGCTGGGGGCTTCGCATGGGTTTGGCGTGACCATCGCCGAATTGGTCGGGCTGGACGGCACCGAGATATCCTCAACCGCGATCCGCAAGGCGCTGACCGAAGGCCGCCCGCGGGATGCCGCACAGATGCTGGGCCACTGGCACCGGATTGACGGCGAAGTCATCCACGGCGAAAAGCGTGGCCGTGATCTGGGTTACCCTACCGCGAATATGGCGGTTGACGGACTGCATCTGCCGAAGCTTGGTGTCTATGCGGTCAAGGTGGATGTGCTGAGCGGGGACCATATGGGCAGTTATGGCGGTGCGGCCAGCCTTGGGGTGCGCCCGATGTTTGGCGTGAACAAACCCAATCTGGAAAGCTATCTTTTTGATTTCGATGGCGATCTTTACGGCCAACAAGTGTCGGTGGCCTTCATTGATTATTTGCGCCCCGAGATGAAATTTGACGGCCTGCCCGGATTGCTTGCGCAGATGAACGCCGATTGCGATCAGGCCCGCACAATCTTGCAAACCCTATGAGCGCGCCGCCCGCAAAGCTGCGCGAAAAATTCTGGATCCTGCCACTGGCGTCACTGAACCCGACCGAATGGGAAGCGCTGTGCGATGGTTGCGGCAAATGCTGCCTTAACAAGCTTGAAGATGATGAAACCGGCGAGGTGTTCTTTACCCGCGTCGCATGCCGTTTGCTGGACGGCGAAAGCTGCCGCTGTGGCCAGTATGAAACCCGCAAAAGTTTTGTGCCGGAATGCGTGGTTCTGACGCCGCAATCCTTGGCCAAGAACGCCTATTGGATGCCCTCGACCTGTGCCTACCGCTTGCGCGCCGAGGGGCAGGCTTTGTATGACTGGCACCCGCTTGTTTCGGGCGATCCGCAATCCGTGCACAAGGCGGGCATGTCGGTTCAGGGCTGGACGGTGCCCGAGTTCGACGTCGATGAAGACGATTGGGAAGACCATATCATTGAGGATCTGTGATGGAATTTGCCTCTGACAACAGTTCGGGCGCTGCCCCCGAAATTCTGGCGGCAATGGCCACAGCCAATGCAGGATATGCGCCCTCATACGGGGCGGATCCGATCATGGATGGGGTGCGTGAGCGTATCCGCACGGTTTTTGCGGCCCCCGAGGCGTCGGTTTATCTTGTGGCGACCGGAACTGCGGCCAATGCCTTGGCACTGGCCAGTTATTGCCCGCCCTGGGGGGCCGTCTATTGCCACCAGGCCGCACATGTTGAGGTTGATGAATGCGGCGCGCCCGAGTTTTTCATCGGCGGCGGCAAATTGGTGAAACTGCCCGGCACCCATGGCAAGATAACGCCCGAGGGCCTGAGTGCCGCACTGGCGGCCACGCCGCAAGGCGATGTCCATGCGGTGCAGCGCGGCATGGTCACGCTGACCAACACCACCGAGGCCGGCACGGTTTATGTGGCCGCGGAAATTGCGGCTTTGTGCGATATTGCCAAGGCCCATAGCCTGCCGGTGCACCTTGATGGCGCAAGATTCGCCAATGCGGTTGTGGCCCAAAACGCCAGCCCCGCCGATATGAGCTGGCGCCCCGGCGTTGATATCATGTCTTTTGGCGGCACCAAGAATGGCTGCCTTGGGGTTGAGGCTGTCGTGATTTTCGACCCCGAAAAAGCGTGGGAGTTTGAGTTGCGCCGCAAACGTGGCGGGCATCTTTTCTCAAAACACCGGTATTTGTCGGCGCAGATGGCGGCCTATCTGCAAGACGATTTGTGGCTGCGCCTGGCCGGTCACGCCAACCGGATGGCCAAAAGGCTGGCCGACGGTATATGCGCCCATCCAGACGGATCGCTGATGCATCCGCTTGAGGCGAATATGGTCTTCGCCTACCTGCCGCGCGCCTTGCACCGCAAGGCAATGGCGGCGGGGGCGCATTACTATATCTGGCCCTTTCATCAATCGCTTGAAGGCCCTGATGATACCCCCCTGTCGGCGCGTCTGGTTTGTTCGTGGTCCACGACCGAGGAGGATGTCGACAGCTTTCTGGACCTTATTCGTCGCGGCTGAGGTTCACGTCGATCAGGCCTGCCACCTGTGCCGGATGGGTCACGGGCAAAAGATGCCCCGCGCCCGGCACCTCTGCCAGCCCGACATCGGGCAGGCGCGCGGCGATCACCTCGGCGATGCGCGGGATGATCGGCGGGCAAGCGGTGCCGATGATGATCATCACCGGCATCCCAAGCCCTTCAAGGCGGTCTTCGGCCAGGATGCCGAAATTATCTTCGGCCAGGGCGGGCATCCCGGCCTCGATCAGATGGATACGGTCGGCCATATATTGGCGCGAACGTTCGTCTATTTCGGCCCATGGGGTGCCTGTGCCCCAGATCTCGGTGAATTTCTCTGTCGCCAGCATGCGTTGGTCTGCGGCCAAAGCCGCGCGGTATTGCGCCATTGCGGACTGGAAAGCGCCAAATTCATCGAAGCCGCGGGCGGCGGCGAACAAGACCGGCTCAATCAGGGTCAAGGTGCGGATCATCTCGGGCATTTCAAGGGCAATCTGCAGCGCGGCCACCGCCCCGCCGGAATGGCCGATAAGATCGACCGGGCCTTCGATAAAGCCTTTGGCCACGCGAGCGCATAGGGCGGTGTAATCCTCGGCCCCATCCCAGTTGGCCGATTTTCCGTGACCGGGCAGATCAAAGGCGGTCATGCAAAGCGGTTCTTCAAGATGCCCGAACATGCCCTTCCATGCGCCCGAATGCGCAAGCGAACAATGCAGCGCCACCGCCTTGCGCGCGCCGCTGCCAAAGCACTGCCAATATGTGGCCTGACGCGCCAAAATATCCTTTGCCATCAAAGCTTTCCTGCAAGATGAAGGTCAAGATCGTCCAAGCGGTCCTGCCCCCAGAACCGTTCATCATCACCGGTTATGTAAAAGGGCGCGCCAAAGACACCGCGCCCGGCGGCGTCTTCAAGGTTGGCCGCGAAGGTTTCGGCGCCCAGCAACATGCCGCTGAACGAAAGCCCCGGATCAAAGCCATAGCGGCCCAACAGGTCTTGCACGACATCGTCTTGGGCGATGTCACGTTCCTCGGCCCAGCAGGCGCGGGTAAAGCCATGCACCAACCCGCCCAGATCGCCGCCCCCGCCACTGGCCTTCGCCGCCTGGGCGGCGATGATCGCATAAGAGGACGGGGCCGCATTGGTGGGCCAGAACTGCGGCTGAAGATTGAGCGCCATTTTGGCTTTTGCCGCCTGCCGCCGCAATTCTTGCAGCCGGTAGGTTTTGCGGCTTTCATGGCGGTCTTTTGGCGGCATTCCACCTGTGCGCGAAAAGAGCGCCAGGATATCAATCGGCTTGTAGCTGACCCCGGCGCCGTGTTTGGCGGCAATCGCCTCCAGCCGCTGCCCGGCAAGGTAGGTAAAGGGCGAAATCGTCGAAAAATAATAGTCAATCTGCGCCAAATTCCGGGTTCCTTGATCCTTAGGTTTGCGAGCAGCCTAGCCCGGTGATAAGCCCTGTGCAACGTCACGAATCCATGCCCCCCTGCCACCCCGTGCGATAAGG
>JBATTI010000110.1:0-2881 GCA_049670445.1 Albidovulum sp.
AGCCGATGCTTTTCGGTGAATGTAAGGGGCATTGCCGCCTTTTTCGCATCCGCCTGTGCTGCCCCTGATCCTTGGGCGCGCGCCGCCACGGCTTTGGCAGGCTTTTGCTCTGCCACTTGCCTTTGGGCCTGAAAATCGCTCCAACCGCCCGCATAAGCGGTGGCCCGGCCCCCGCCTTCCATGGCGATGGTCGTGGTCGCCACCCGGTCGATGAAATCGCGGTCATGCGATACCAAAAGCACCGTGCCGTCATATTCACCAAGGATATCTTGCAACAGATCAAGCGTTTCCACGTCCAGATCATTGGTCGGCTCGTCCAGGATCAGCAGGTTTGACGGCCGCGCCATAATCCGCGCCAATAACAATCGCGCCCGCTCGCCCCCAGAAAGGGATCCGATCGGCGCGCGCGCCTGCGCCTCGTCAAACAAGAAGTCCTTAAGATAGGCCACCACATGTTTGGGCGTGCCGCGCACCATCACCTGATCGGCCCGCCCCGACACCGCCATGTCCGGGTCATTGACCAGACCCTCCCAAAGCGTCATCGAAAAATCCAGCGTCGAGCGCGCCTGATCAAACACCGCAATATCAAGATTGGTGCCAAGCCGCACCTTGCCTTCATCGGGGACAAGCTCTCCGGTAAGCATTTTAAGCAATGTGGTCTTGCCAACGCCATTCGGCCCGACAAAGGCCACCCGATCGCCGCGCATGATCTTCAGATCAAAGGGCCGCAAGATAATCTTATCGGCGAATGCCTTGGCAATGCCAGCAGCCTCAACCACCAACCGGCCCGATGTCTGCCCGCTGTCAAGCGCCATATCCGCGGTGCCTTGCCTGCGGATCATCGCGCTGCGCTCTTCGCGCAAGGCCGCAAGCGCGCGCACCCTGCCCTGATTGCGGGTGCGCCGCGCCGATATCCCCTCAACCGCCCATTTCGCTTCCTGCTTGATCTTGCGGTCCAGCTTGTGGCGCGCCTCGTCTTCCTCGGCCCAGACCGTGTCGCGCCATTCCTCAAAGGCCTCAAAGCCGCGCTCATTGCGCCGCGCCACGCCCCGGTCAATCCAAAGCGTGGCCCGGGCCAGAGCGCGCAAAAACGCACGGTCATGACTGATCAGCACGAAACCCGCGCGCGTGTCGCTCAACTCGCGCTCAAGCCAACCGATCGCCTCGATATCAAGATGGTTGGTCGGCTCATCAAGCAGCATCAACTCCGGCGCCTCGGCCAGCAATTTCGCCAAAGCGGCCCGCCGCCGCTCGCCCCCCGAGGCAGAGGCAACCGGCGTATCGGGGTTGAACTTCAGCCCCTCGGCCGCCATCATAACCCGGTATTCTTCGCCGATGGGAAGCCCGGAGGCCGCGAAATCCCCCAGCGTGGCAAAAGCCGAAAGATCCGGCTCCTGCTCCATATAACCGACCGTCACACCCGGCTGTGCCGCACGGGTGCCGCTATCGGCCTCTACCAGCCCGGCCATGACTTTCATCAAGGTGGATTTACCCGACCCATTGCGCCCGACAAGCGCGATCCGGTCCCCCGGCTGAACCCGCAGATCAAGCCCCTCGAAAAGCGGGTTGCCGCCAAAGGTCAGCGAAATATCAGAGAGTTGCAAAAGCGGTGCACGTGCCATGGCGCTGAGCTATCCTCAGCCAAAGCCACAGTCAACGCCGCAACCAGTGCCCTGCCCTTCTTCTGTTCAAAAATACCTCGGGGGAAAGCTTCATTTGTTCAAGAACAAATGAGGCTTGGGGGCAGAGCCCCCTATTCGGCCACCAGTTCCGCCACAGCTTTCGCCTCAAGCTCTGCCGCCTTGGCCTCGACCAGTTCGACGATATGATCAATCATCTTGTCATTGCCCAGCTTGTGATGCTGCTTGCCGGCCAGATAAACCATCCCCGAACCGGCCCCACCGCCGGTAAAGCCGATATCGGTCATCAAAGCCTCCCCCGGCCCGTTGACCACGCAACCGATGATCGACAGGCTCATCGAGGTGGTCACATGCGCCAGACGCTCTTCCAGCGCCAAGACGGTCTTGATCACATCAAACCCCTGACGCGCGCAGGACGGGCAGGAAATGATCGTCACCCCCCGGTGCCTCAGCCCCAAAGACTTCAAAATCTCAAACCCGACCTTCACCTCTTCCACCGGATCGGCGGACAAAGACACCCGGATCGTGTCCCCGATCCCGGCCCAAAGCAGATTGCCAAGACCCACCGCCGATTTCACCGTGCCCGATACCAGACCGCCCGCCTCGGTGATCCCCAGATGGATCGGCGCATCGGTGGCCTCGGCCAGTTGTTGGTAGGCGGCGGCGGCCAGAAACACATCCGACGCCTTTACCGAGATCTTGAATTCGTGAAAATCATTGTCCTGCAAAAGCTTGATATGATCGAGCCCGCTTTCCACCATCGCATCCGGGCAAGGCTCGGCATATTTGTCCAACAGATGCTTTTCCAGCGACCCGGCATTCACCCCGATCCGGATCGAACAGCCGTGATCGCGCGCCGCCTTCACCACTTCGCGCACCCTTTGGGCATTGCCGATATTGCCGGGATTGATGCGCAGACAGGCCGCCCCCGCCTCTGCCGCCTCGATCGCGCGTTTGTAGTGGAAATGAATATCCGCCACGATCGGCACCGGGCTTTCGGCCACAATCGCCTTCAGGGCGCGGGTGCTGTCCTGATCGGGGGTCGAGATGCGCACGATATCTGCGCCCGCCGCCGCGGCACGTTGCACCTGTTCCAGCGTCGCCTTGACATCCGAGGTGATGGTATTGGTCATCGTCTGCACCGAAATCGGCGCATCGCCCCCCACGGCGACCTTGCCCACCATGATCTGGCGCGACTTGCGCCGCATTATATTGCGCCAGGGACGGATCGGGTTATGCGA
>JBATTI010000111.1:0-3066 GCA_049670445.1 Albidovulum sp.
ACCGAGGCCAGCGCCGTATGGGTCGAATAGATGAACACAACCGCCGATACCGTCGTCATCGCATTGACGAACATATAGATCGAGATATCGAGGATCGCGGGCAGACAGACCGGCACCGTCACCCGCGTGAACAAGCGGTAAAACGGCTGACGAAGAGAGCTGGCGACAGGCTCAAACTCGGCATCGATCTGCTTCAGCGCCGTTAATGCCGTCAAATGGCCGACTGTGTAAAAATGCGTCACGGTGGAGACGACAAGTATTATCATCGTGCCATACATGAAGTTCAGCGGGTTATCGGGGTTATTGAAGAAAAAGATATAGGCCAGCCCCAAGACCATTCCGGGGACCGCCATCGGCAGCATGGCAAGAAACTGAAACACCCCGCGCCCGGTTTTGAAACCGTCGATCTTTTCAACCATATAGGCCCCGGTAAAGACGATCACCGTGCCAAAGACCGCCGTCAGCCCCGCGAGTTTGATCGAGTTCTTATAGGCCGCCCAGCCACCGCCATCCATCTTGTCAAAGGCGTAGTTGTTCAGACCCAGGTTAAGGTTATAGGGCCAGAACTTGATCAGCGCTGCATATTGGCAAACCGCAATGATGCCGATGATAAAGACCGCCACCAACCCGCACCAGCCAAGGCACAGCATCTCAAAATTGCGGTCGGGCTTGGGCTGGTAAGGTACAGAGCGCGCGGAAAGCAATGAGACCTGCTTTTTTTGCACCTGCCGGTCAACATAGAAGGCCAGGACGGCAGGGATCAGCAAGATGACCGAAACCACCGCACCCATTTCAAAATTCTGCTGCCCGATGACTTGTTTGTATATGTCGATGGCCAAGACGTTGTATTGCCCGCCAATGACCTTCGGCAGGCCGAAATCGGTGATGACCAGCGTGAATGTCACGAACGCCGCCGAGATCAGGCCATAGCGCGCGCCGGGGATCGTGACGGTCCAGAAGGTGCGCCATTTCGAGGCGCGCAAGGATTCTGCCGCCTCATATTGCCGTTGATCCGCGATCGACAGCGCCGTGGTGATGATGATCATCGCATGTGGAAAGGTGAAAAAGACCGAGCCTATGACGATGCCCAGAGGACCGTAGATGCTTTGCCCCATCAGCACGGATTTCAACATGCCTTGATTGCCAAAAAGATAGATCAGCGCGATGCCGGGCAAAAGCGATGGCACAAGGATCGGCATCATCGCGACAAGCTTGAAGAAGCCTTTGAAGCGCATACAGCTTCGGTTCAGCGCATAGGCGAAGCCAAAGGCGAAGCCGACGGTTAAGATGGTACTGACCACCGCAATGAACAGCGAATTTTCGATGGATGAAAACAACGACGGGTTTGAAAAATACTCGACATAGTTCTGCGGGCCGACGGATTTGACAGGGCGCAGGTTGATGCGACGGAAGGTATTGCTGTCATATTCCTGCCAGTCGGTCGAGTTTTGCAGATCCAGCCCGACAAGATATGGCGCATCGCTGCTGGTGCCACGAATGCGGTAGGTAACGGGGCTGCGAAAGCTGAAGTCGGGGAAAAAAGCGGTCACCGCCAGGCGGCCATCCGAACTGGAGCGCAGATCATCGGCGGATACGACCGCCAATTGATCGTTGAGCGCAGCGGCGCTGATCGGCTCGCCGTAGTTGCCTTCGCCGTCGCTGACCTGAAATTCGTAGCGCGCAAGGTCGAAGCCAAAGGTCACAAAGCTTTTCGAGAGCATCGCGTAAAGCGGCAAGGCCAGTGCAACCACCAGATAAAGGGCGATAACACCCATGAAAAGCCGCTTGATCACGCCGTCGCGGTCAAGCTTCAGTTTGATGGTTTCTCCGGCGGGCAGGCTGATATCGGCCATCCTTATTCTCCACGCGGGAAGACAAGAACGCGGTCAACCGGCAGCTCTACCGACATATCCATACCGATCTTCAGATCCAGACGCCGCACCGCATTGATCGAGAAATTCGCGATCAGCGGGTTTGAACCCAGAACCGGGTTTTCAAGATGGCAGCGCCAGTAGGAGCCCAGAAACTCCATTTCCTGTACGACAACGTCAAAGGTATTTTCTGGTGTGGCAATCTCGTCAGGCCCACCGGGAGAACGCGCACCTTGCCCATGCGGCACCACATCTTCAGGCCGGATGGCGACGGTGCAGGTGCCGATCAGGTCATGCGGGTTTGCCAGCATCTGCCGGTCGCCGATCGTCACTTTTGATCCGGCTTCGGCCTTCGCTTCAAACTGATTGATTTCGCCAACGAAGCCCGCCACGAAAAGCGAGGCCGGGGCGCGGTAAATCTCGGATGGGGTGCCGACCTGTTCGACGGTTCCGTGGTTCATGACAACGATGCGGTCAGCCATTGAAAGCGCTTCTTCCTGATCATGGGTCACCATGATCGTGGTCACCCCGAGTTTGCGCTGTAACTCCTTGATTTCGTGGCGAAGATGCACGCGCACTTTGGCGTCCAATGCCGACAGGGGTTCGTCCAACAGCAACAGGCCGGGGTTGATGGCGATGGCGCGGGCCAGGGCGATGCGCTGCTGCTGGCCACCCGACAGCTGCGCCGGGTATTTGTCGGCCTGTTCAGGAAGCCCGACCAACGCCAGCAATTCGGCGACCCTTGCCGCAATCTCGGCCTTTGGGCGGCCGGTATTTTCCAGCCCGAAGGCGATGTTGCGGGCAACCGTCAGGTTTGGAAACAAGGCGTAAGATTGAAACACGATGCCGTAATCCCGTGCCGATGGTGGCAAGCTGGATATATTGACGCCGGCCTGGTGAATCGTGCCCCGTGTTTGCGGATCCAGCCCGGCGATGGCGCGCAGCAATGTGGTTTTGCCACAGCCCGATGGGCCAAGAAAACAAATGAACTCGCCCGACGCGATATCAAGGTCGATGTTCTTGAGCGCCAGAAAATTGCCAAAGGCCTTATAAAGCCCGCTGATTTGCAGATAGGGGGCCGGGTCGGCGGCAACGGGCAACACCCCGTTTGCTTGAACTGAAGTCATCATATTCTTCCGGGAGGAGGGCATGGGGGGACGCCGCGCACAAAGCGGCGTCCCTTTTGCAAAAGGCC
>JBATTI010000112.1:0-2232 GCA_049670445.1 Albidovulum sp.
GTGTTACCGACGCTGGCCCCCTGGCCGGTCTATCTTTCCACCAAGAACACCATCCTCAAATTCTACGATGGCCGTTTCAAGGAGTTGTTCCAAAAGGTCTATGAAGAAGAGTTTGAGGCCGAGTTCAAAAAAAAGGGCATCTATTACGAACACCGGCTGATCGACGATATGGTGGCATCGGCGATGAAATGGTCGGGCGGTTATGTCTGGGCCTGCAAGAACTACGATGGCGATGTGCAATCCGATACCGTGGCACAGGGTTTCGGCTCGCTTGGCCTCATGACCTCGGTGCTGATGACCCCGGACGGCAAGACGGTTGAGGCCGAGGCCGCGCATGGCACCGTCACCCGCCATTACCGCCAGCATCAGGCGGGCAAGGCCACCTCGACCAATTCCATCGCCTCCATCTATGCCTGGGCGGGCGGGCTGAAGCACCGCGCCAAGCTTGATGGCAACGACGCCTTGTTGAAATTTGCCACGACCTTGGAAAACGTCACCGTCGCTGCGGTTGAAGACGGGCATATGACCAAGGATCTCGCACTTTTGGTCGGCCCTGACCAGAAATGGCTGACCACGATGGGCTATCTTGAAAAGGTCGATGACTATCTGGGCAAGGCGCTTGGCTAGGGTTTGGCCGCCAAAATATCGGCCCCCCATTGCCAAGCGCCCCCCATTCCATCCCAAAGGCACGCGCGGTTGACCAGGCGGTTTTGAAACAAGGGCGGCCACGCGCGCCCCTTTCTTTTATTCACGCTATGGCCTTCCATGCGGATTTCCTCTATCGCGGCGCCAACCCTAGCTATGGCGGAAAAAATGGACCTGCGTAATATCGCGATTATCGCTCACGTTGACCACGGCAAGACCACTTTGGTGGACGAGTTGTTGAAACAATCCGGAACCTACCGGGAAAACCAAGCCACGACCGAACGGGCAATGGACAGCAATGACATTGAACGCGAACGTGGCATCACGATCCTGGCGAAATGCACAAGCGTCGAACATGACGGCATCCGCATCAATATCGTCGACACCCCCGGCCACGCCGATTTCGGTGGCGAGGTTGAACGGATCTTGTCGATGGTTGATGGTGTGGTGTTGCTGGTCGATGCCGCCGAAGGCCCGATGCCGCAAACCAAATTCGTCACTTCCAAGGCTTTGGCCCTTGGCCTGCGCCCGATTGTGGTGCTCAACAAGGTCGATAAGCCCGACGCAGAACCCGATCGCGCGCTCAATGAGGTTTTCGATCTTTTCGCCAATCTGGGCGCCAATGACGAACAGCTCGACTTCCCGCATCTTTATGCTTCAGGCCGCGCCGGTTGGGCGGATGAAACGCTTGAAGGCCCGCGCAAGGACCTGAACGCGCTTTTTGACCTTGTCGTCAAACATGTCCCGGCCCCAAAGCAGGTCGCCGCATCTGCCCAGCCGTTCACAATGCTTGCCACCACGCTGTCCGCAGACCCGTTCATCGGCCGCATCCTGACCGGCCGGGTTGAAACCGGCACGCTGAAGGTCGGCGCACAGCTCAAGGCCCTGTCGCGCACCGGCGAGCGGTTGGAGCAGTTTCGCGTCACCAAGATCCTCGCCTTCCGCGGCCTTGGCCAACAACCCATTGATGAGGCTGTCGCGGGCGATATCGTCACGCTGGCGGGCATGACCAAAGCCACTGTGGCCGATACGCTTTGCGACCCGGCAGTCGACACCGCCCTGCCCGCACAACCGATCGACCCGCCAACCATCACTGTGACATTTGGCATCAACGACAGCCCGCTGGCGGGCAAAGACGGATCGAAGGTGCAATCGCGTGTCATCCGCGAACGCCTGATGAAAGAGGCCGAAGTGAACGTCGCCATCAAGATCGCCGACACCCCCGGCGGTGAAGCCTTTGAGGTTTCGGGGCGCGGCGAACTTCAGATGGGCGTCTTGATCGAAAACATGCGCCGCGAAGGGTTTGAGCTTTCGATCTCGCGCCCGCGGGTCATCTTCCGCGAGGTTGACGGTCAGCGGATGGAGCCGATCGAGGAAGTTACCGTCGATGTCGATGATGAATATTCCGGCACGGTGATCGACAAGCTGACCGGCGAGCGTAAGGGCGATCTGGTCGAGATGAAGCCCGCAGGTGCAGGCAAAACCCGGATCATCGCCCATGTGCCCTCACGCGGCCTGATCGGCTATCATGGCCAGTTCATGACCGATACGCGCGGCACGGGCGTGCTTAACCGCATCTTCCACGAC
>JBATTI010000113.1:0-6430 GCA_049670445.1 Albidovulum sp.
CGCGTGTACCGCGCTACACAAGCTATCCGACAGCGCCGCACTTTTCACCGAATGTGGGCCCGCAAGCGCTTGAAGGCTGGATTGCCGCAATTCCACCCGGATCGCAGATTTCGCTTTATATGCACATTCCCTTTTGTCGCCGGCTCTGCTGGTTTTGCGCCTGCCGGACCCAGGGCACCCAGTCAGAGGCGCCGGTCAGGGCCTATGCCGAAATGCTGTGCCAGGAAATTGGCATGCTGCAAGACCGCCTGCCTTCCGGCGTCACCTTGTCGCGGTTGCATTGGGGCGGCGGGACACCGACCCTTCTGCCGCCCGATCTTGTAACCATGCTGAGCGCTGCGCTGCAAAAAGCGGTGCCATTGGCGCCAGATGCGGAATTTTCGGTCGAGATTGATCCGAATGAGATCGACGATGCACGCCTTGACGCGCTGGTGGCGGCGGGGATGAACCGTGTCTCGATCGGGGTGCAGGATTTTGATACTGAAATTCAGCGCAGCATCGGGCGGGCGCAAAGCTATGAGGTGACAAAGCGGGCGGTCGATATGATCCGCGCCCGCGGCGTGACCTCGCTTAACGCCGATATCTTGTTCGGGCTGCCCCATCAGACCAGCGCGCGCATCGCCGACAGCGTGCAAAAGCTTCTGTCGCTGTCGCCCGACCGGGTCGCCCTTTACGGCTATGCGCATGTGCCATGGATGGCGCGGCGACAGCAGATGATACCGGCCGACAGCTTGCCGCGCCCCGAAGAAAGATGGGGTCTGTTTGAGACGGCGCGCCAGCTGTTCGAGGGCGACGGCTATGACCAGATCGGCATCGACCATTTCGCCCGCAAAGCGGACGGTCTGGCGATTGCCGCCAAGGCCAAAACCCTTCGCCGCAATTTTCAGGGGTATACCGACGACACATCGAAGGTGTTGCTTGGCCTTGGGGCATCGTCGATCTCTCGGTTTCCGCAAGGCTATGCCCAGAACGCGCCCGCCACATCCGCCCATATGGCGGCGATCCGTGCCGGGCGGTATTCGGTCAGCCGTGGTCATGTCTTTTCAGATCAGGACCGGCTGCATGCACGGTTGATTGAGGCGTTGATGTGTGATTTTTGCATAAACGCCGCCGATATCCGCGACGCATTCGGCATTTGCGATGCGCAGCTTCAGGCCTTGTTTCGGGGCGCGGCGCAGCCTTTCGGTGATGCGGTTGACGTGACCGCAGAGGGGTTCTTCATCCCCGAAGCCGCCCGCCCGCTGACCCGGATGATTGCGCGGCGCTTTGATCTTTACGACCTGTCCAAAGCCGGGCACAGCCCCGCGATGTAACGCTTAGGCCCGGCCCGCATTCTCTACGAATTCGATCAGCCGGGGCAGGCACTGACGCCGAAGATCATAGGTATCTATCGCCGTTTGGCGGGCCGCTGCGCGCAGCGGATTATCGGCGTCCGGCCCCCCCAGCGCGCGGATCAGGGCCTGCGACCAGCCGGGCACGTCAAAGAAATCGACCAACCGCCCGTTCTTGCCGTCCTTGATCACCTCTTGCACCGGCCCGGTGGCAGAGCCGATGACCAGGGCACCGGCGGCCATCGCCTCGATCATCGACCACGAAAGCACGAAAGGATAACTCAGATAGGCATGCACACGGGTGATCTGCATCAGCGCCAAAAAGTCGCGCCGGGGCACTTTTCCGAGGAAATGCACGCGAGAGCGGTCAATGCCATCGCCTTGTTCGTCCAGGAATATCTGCTTCCAGGTCTTGCCCTTTTCGGGCGCGCGGCCATAGCTTTGCTGATCCCCGCCAAGGATCACCACCTGCGCATTGGGCCTTGCGGCCAGCACGGCGGGCAAGGCGCGCATGAAGATGTGATAGCCCCGGTAAGGTTCAAGATTGCGGTTCACGAAACTCAGAACCTCATCCCCCGATTTGACGATAAGATTGGTGCCCGGAATCGGCAGACGTGCGGCGGGGTTGGGGCATACTTCGTCGGTATCGACGCCGTCATGCAAAACGGTGATCTTGGCGCGCAGCTCTGGCGGGAAGGTCGCGGCTTGCCACCGGGTCGGGGCAAGGCCGGCATCCGCATCAAGCATGGATTGTATGATATGCGCACGGCGCGCCGTGGTTGCCATGCGCGCATTAAGATCGGCGGCCTGAAACTCTGCGTCAAAATCCGCATCCAGGCCGCGGGCGCTATAGACGAATTCGGCGTAGTTGAGGATGCGCGCCCTTGGCCAGACCTCGCGCAAGAACATCATCTCACCCCAGCCGTTATGACCAAAGATCACATCGGGACTATAGCTTTCGCGGTCGCGCAGCTGCGAACAGGCCCCCGCCACCATGGCGCCGCGTGCCGCCACATCGGCGAATGTGGCGCCTATGCCCATCAGACGGTTCTTGGGGGGCTGCTTGTAGTAAAGGGTCTTGACCGGCTGACTGGATTGCCGGTTTTCAAGATCGCCCAGCGCCAGAACATCATGCCCACGCGCAACAAGGGCGGGGGCCAGATGGCGAAACTGGCCGGGAAAGTTCTGATGCACAAAGAGAATCTTCATGCGCCACCCGGCACCTGCGCCCCATGCGCAAAGGCCGCCGCCATCAAGACCTTGGTGTAATCTTGCTGCGGGTCGTCAAAGACCGTGTCACAGGCGCCAGCCTCCACAATATCGCCTTTGCGCATCACCACAACCTTATGCGACAGCGCCCGGATCACGCGCAAATCATGGCTGATGAACAGATAGGCAAGGCCGTGGCGCTTTTGCAGATCACGCAAAAGCGCCACGATCTGCACCTGCACGGTCATATCAAGGGCCGATGTCGGTTCGTCCAGAACCACGACCTTGGGGCGCAAGATCATGGCGCGCGCAATGGCGATACGCTGGCGCTGCCCGCCCGAGAATTCATGCGGATAGCGGCCCATCATGGCCGGATCAAGACCGACTTCCGCCATCACCTCGGCCACCATATCGCGGCGGTCGCGCGATGGGTCTACCGCGTGCACGGTCAGGCCTTCGGCGATGATCTGTTCGGCGGTCATACGCGGCGAAAGGCTGCCGAACGGGTCCTGAAAAACGATCTGCATATCGCGGCGCAAACGGCGCAGATCGCGGCTGCCAAGCCCGGTGATGTTGCGCCCCATATAGACGACCGGGCCTTCAGAGGCGATCAGCTGCATGACCGCCAGCGCCAGCGTGGTCTTGCCCGACCCGCTTTCGCCGACGATGCCAAGGGTTTCGCCCGCGCGCACCGAAACACTGGCGTCGTTGACCGCCTTCACATGGCCCACGGTGCGGCGCATCAAACCCTGCTTGATCGGAAACCAGACGCGCAGACCTTCGGTGCGCACCACCTCGGGGGCATCCGCGGGCACCGGATCGGGCTGGCCCGATGGTTCCGCCTCCAGCAGTTTTTTGGTATAGGGGTGGCGCGGGTTGGCGAAGATTTCATCGGTTGGGCCTTGTTCGACAATCTCGCCGCCCTGCATCACGCAAACCCGGTCGGCAATCCGCCGCACAATGCCAAGATCATGGCTGATGAAAAGCATGCTCAGATTGTCGCGGCGCTTGAGATCGGCAAGCAATTCAAGGATCTGGGCCTGAATGGACACATCAAGGGCGGTCGTCGGTTCATCCGCGATCAGCAGGTCGGGACCATTGGCAAGCGCCATCGCGATCATCACCCTCTGGCGCTGGCCGCCAGACAGCTGATGCGGATAGGCATCAAGCCGGGATGCGGCGTCGTCAATCCCGACCTTTTGCAACAGCTCTATGATCCGCGCCCGTGCCGCCGCCCCGGTAAGGCCCTGATGCAACGACAGGCTTTCGGCGATCTGGCGTTCCAGCGTGTGCAGCGGGTTAAGCGAGGTCATCGGTTCTTGAAAGATGAAGCTGATGTCATTGCCGCGCACCTTGCGCAACAAAGGTTCGGGCGCGCCGACCATTTCCTGGCCAAGATAGCGGATAGACCCCGTAACCTCGGCGCCGCTGCCCAAAAGCGCCACACTGGCCAGCGCGGTCACGGATTTGCCCGATCCGCTTTCGCCCACCAAAGCCACAGTCTCCCCCTTGCCGACCGACAAGCTGACCCCTTTGACCGCCGGGACGATCTTGCCATCTTGACGAAACGCAACCTTCAGATCGCTGAATTCCAGCACAGTATTCATTTGAAGGTCTTTCGGTGGTCGAAAGCATCGCGCACGCCCTCAAAGATGAAGACCAGAAGCGACAGCATGATGGCAAAGGTGAAAAACGCCGAAAACCCAAGCCAGGGCGCTTGCAGGTTGGACTTGCCCTGAAGCGACAATTCCCCAAGCGAGGGAAGGGAGGCCGGAAGCCCGTAGCCCAGATAATCCAAGGCCGCCAGACCGCCGATGGCACCGGCCACAATGAAGGGCAGAAGTGTCAGCGTGGCGACCATGGCATTGGGCAATATGTGGCGGAACATGATCACCCGGTCGCGCACCCCAAGGGCACGGGCGGCGCGCACATATTCGAAATTGCGCGCGCGCAGGAATTCCGCGCGCACCACACCGACCAAGGCAGGCCAGCCAAACAAGATCGTCACAAAGACCAAAAGCCAGAAACTTCGCCCCAGTATCGCGAAAAGAATGATGATCACATAAAGGCCCGGCGTATAGGCCCAGATCTCCAGAATCCGCTGAAAGGTCAGATCGACCCAGCCGCCGAAATAGCCCTGCACCGCCCCCGCCGCGATGCCGATCAGGCTGGATATGGTGGTGACGACAATGGTGAACAGGATCGACAGGCGAAAGCCGTAGATGATCCGCGACAAAACATCGCGCGAGGTGTCATCCGTTCCCAGCCAATGGTTGCGGTCGGGCGGTGATGGTGCGGTGCCCACATTGCTGATGGTGCTGTATCGGTAGGGGATCGGCGGCCAGATCGCCCAGCCCGCCTGAACCTTTTCGCCCGCAACCTCGCCATCGGCGGCATCGGCCAGAACCCCTTCGGGATCGTCCCAGCAATCGGCAAGACCGCCGGTCTTGATCAGGCATTGCAAACCGGGGTCGGTATAATCCGCCTCGGTCCTGAAATCGCCGCCAAAGGTGGTTTCGGGGTAAAACTGATGGATGGGAAAGAATATCTCGCCCCGGTAGCGCACCATGATCGGCTTATCATTGGCCAGGATCTCTGCAAAAAGTGACAGCACAAAAAGGATGCCGAAGATCCACAAAGACCACCACGCCCGCCGGTTGGCCTTGAAATTGCGCCAGCGGCGCTGATTAAGCGGGGACAGGCGCATCATCCGGCCCTTTTTTCAAAATCAATGCGCGGATCGACGTAGACATAGGTCAGATCCGACAGGAGGCCGACCAGAAGGCCCAAAAGCCCGAAGACGTAAAGTGTCTCAAAAACCACCGGATAGTCACGCGCCACCGCCGCCTCATAGCCAAGCCGCCCCAAGCCATCGAGCGAAAAGATCGTCTCGATCAGCAAACCGCCCCCGAAAAGCACCGCCAGAAACAGCCCCGGAAAGCCCGCGATCACGATCAGCATGGCATTGCGAAACACATGGCCGTAAAGCACGCGGCCCTCGGTCAGGCCCTTGGCCTTGGCGGTCAGCACATATTGTTTGTTGATCTCATCAAGAAAGCTGTTCTTGGTCAAAAGCGTCAGCGTCGCGAAACTCGATATGGTCGAGGCGATGACCGGCAAGGTGATATGCCAGAAATAATCGCCGATCTTGCCAAGCATCGAAAGCTGTTCCCAATTGTCCGAAGTCAGCCCCCGCAGCGGGAAAACCCGCCAATAGCTGCCGCCCGCGAACAACACGATCAGCAGAACCGCGAACAAGAACCCCGGAATCGCATAGCCGACGATGATCGCGCCGCTGGTCCAGGTATCGAACTTGCTGCCATCGCGCACCGCCTTGCGAATGCCCAGGGGGATCGAGATCATATAGGCCAGAAGCGTGGACCACAGGCCAAGCGTGATCGACACCGGCATTTTCTCGATCACCAGATCAATGACCGAGATCTTGCGAAAATAGCTTTCACCGAAATCAAAGCGCATATAGTCGCCAAGCATCTTGAAGAACCGCTCATGCGCGGGGCGATCCAGCCCGAACTGCTTTTCCAGATCGGCGATGAATTCGGCAGGCAGGCCGCGCCCGCCCAGATAGCGGTCATCCCCGCCGGTTTGCTGCGGCAAATCCGTGTCGCCCGAACCGGTGATATTGCCCAAAACATCGCCGCTGCCTTCCAGCCGCGCGATAATCTGTTCGACCGGGCCGCCGGGCACGAATTGCGTGAGGGTGAAATTGATCAGGATGATCCCGAACAAGGTCGGAATGATCAACAGCAGTCTGCGCAGGATGTAGCTACTCAAAACCTGATACCCGACCCTTAATACGCGCCCAAAGCCTTCAGCCGTTCGGCGGCTTCTGCGTCGTACCACCAAAAATCCATCTCGCCCACAAGAAGCGG
>JBATTI010000114.1:0-14049 GCA_049670445.1 Albidovulum sp.
GAGCGGTCTTGCGAGGGACCAGAGATGATCAATGGCGTACGCGCCTCATCGACCAAGATACTGTCGACCTCATCCACGATGGCGTAGAAATGCCCGCGCTGGGCCATTTCTTCAAGCGAGGCTTTCATATTGTCGCGCAAATAATCAAAGCCCAGCTCATTATTCGTGGCATAGGTGATATCAGCCTTGTAGGCCTCGCGCTTTTCGGAGTCGGGCTGAAAGGGGTAGATGACGCCGGTGGTCATACCCAATGCCGCAAAAACCTTGCCCATCCATTCCGCGTCACGTTTGGCCAGATAATCGTTCACGGTCACGATATGCACGCCCTTGCCCGCCAAAGCGTTCAAATAGGCGGGGAAGGTGGCGACAAGGGTTTTGCCCTCGCCGGTTTTCATCTCGGCGATATTGCCCTGATGCAAGAAGATACCGCCCATAAGCTGCGTATCAAAAGCACGCAGGCCCAAGGCCCGGCGTGCGCCTTCGCGGCAATTGGCAAAAGCCTCTGGGAGCAGCGTATCAAGGCTTTCGCCCGCCGCCGCACGGCCCTTCAATTCGGCTGTTTTGGCGATCAGGCCTTCATCAGACAAGGCTTGCGTGGCTTCTTCCAGCGCGTTGATCTTGTCCACCAACGGGCGCACAGATTTGACCTTGCGGTCATTTGGCGTGCCAAAGACCTTCCGTGCGATTGTTCCAAGGCCCAGCATGTTTTCTCCGCTCGGGTTCAATTGATCCGCTGTCGCCCCAAGGACGGACTTGCCGCCATCCAGCACCTTGCCTAGATAGGGCGCAGAGTGCGGGGGCGACGGGCCCAGTCGGGGCTTTGAGCGATGTAAGCGGCTACCCGCGGATAGTCAACGCTGCAAGGAAATGCGGCAGGTGCAGGAGCAGTCACAATGACGAAATCAGCGATCAAACCGACCCGCATTTTTGCGGCGGCAATTTTGGCAATGGCGCTGGCCGCACCGCTGCAGGCCGAAGACACAAACGTTGATACGGTCGTGGCCGTTGTCAATGGAACTGAGATCACCCTTGGCCATATGATCGCCGCGCGCGAAGTACTTCCACAACAATATCAAGACCTTCCGGACGATGTATTGTTCAACGGCGTGCTGGAACAGCTGATCCAGCAAACCGCTTTGGCGCAAGTGGGCGAGGCCAATCAGACCAAGACCGACGCGCTGATGATCGCCAATCAAACGCGCAGCTACCTGTCTGGCGCGGTTTTAGAAGCCGCAGCCGCGGCTGCAGTCACCGATGAGGCATTGAAGGCGCGATACAAAGAAAAATATGCTGCACTGGAGCCGACAAAGGAATATCACGCCGCTCATATCCTTGTCGAAACCGAGGAAGAGGCGAAGGCGATCAAGGCGGAAATTGATGGCGGCGCCGATTTCGCCATGACCGCCAAGGAAAAATCAACCGGCCCGTCCGGCCCCAATGGCGGTGATCTGGGCTGGTTCGGGCTTGGTGCTATGGTCAAACCCTTTGAAGACGCTGTTTTGGCCTTGGACGTGGGCCAGGTTTCTGACCCTGTCCAAACCGATTTTGGCTGGCATATCATTGTGCTGAATGAAACCCGCCTGGCCGAGGCACCGAAATTTGAAGAGGTGGAACAAGAACTTATCGGTGATCTGCGTCAGGCTGCGGTTGAAGCGAAGGTCAAAGAGCTTGTCGATACGGCCAAAGTTGAAAAAACCACCGATGGTATCGACCCCGCAGTTGTGAAAAACTCAGACCTGTTGGCGAAGTAATCAAGACTATCGGGACGATATAGGGGGTTGGAATGGCCAAAACGGACAAGGAATGGAAAGCCAAGATCGAAAAGCTGAAGCTTAAGATCGACGGTTTGCGTGACAAGCTTGACGCGGCCAAAACCGCCCCCGAGCCCGCCACCAAGGTCAAGGCGTCGCTGGTTTCGCCGCTGGCGCCAAAGGGCGGCTTTCCCACCCTGCCGCGCATTGCGGGGGCCGAGTTTGCCGCGATTGAAGCAGGTGTGCGCTACGCCAACCGCACGGATGTGATGTTGGTGCGGCTTGCGCCGGGCACCTCTGTTGCGGGGGCCTTTACCCGGTCTTCTACCCGCGCGGCCTGTGTTCATGACTGTCAGGCCAAGCTCGCAGCAAAACCCGCCGAGGGTGCAGGTGCCGCGATCGTGGTAAATTCGGGCAATGCCAATGCCTTTACCGGGGCCGTTGGCCAGATGTCGGTCGATGCGGTGACCGGCGCGGTGGCAAAGACCTTGGGCCTGCCTGCGGGGCGGGTTTTTTCATCTTCCACCGGTGTGATCGGCGAACCTTTGCCGCATGAGCGTATCACCGCGCGGATCGGCGAACTGGCGGCGGGGCTGGACGAAGGCAATATCAATCTGGCCGCTAAGGCCATCATGACCACCGACACTTTCGCCAAAGGTGCCGCGGCCGAAATTCAGGGGATGGGTGGGGTGATCCGCATCGCCGGTATCGCCAAAGGTTCGGGCATGATCGCGCCGGATATGGCGACGATGCTGGTCTATATCTTTACCGATGCGGCGATAGCGCCGGCGACGTTGCAAAAGATGGTTTCGCGTCAGGTGGATGATACATTCAACGCGATTACCGTCGATAGCGACACCTCGACATCTGATGCGCTTATCGTGGCGGCTACGGGCAAATCGGATGCGGCGGAAATCGTCAACCTGCGCAGCGCAAATGCCAAAGCCTTTGAAGCGGCATTGGGGGATGTGATGCTTGATCTGGCACAACAGGTGATCCGCGACGGCGAAGGGGCCACGAAATTTGTTGAGGTCGCGGTAACTGGCGCTGAAACCCGCGAAGATGCGCACCGCGTTGCCATGTCTATTGCCAATTCGCCCCTGGTCAAGACCGCGATCGCCGGGGAAGACCCGAACTGGGGCCGGATCGTTGCCGCCGTCGGAAAATCAGGGGCAAAGGCCGACCGAGACAGGCTTTCTATCCGGTTTGGCGACATTTTGATGGCCGAAAAAGGCTGGCGAAACCCGGATTACAGTGAGGATGACGCGGCCGCCTATATGAAGGGTGACACATTGGTTATCAGCGTCGATCTGGGGCTTGGCCGTGCCACCCGCCGGGTCTGGACCTGCGATCTGACCCACCGCTACATTGATATCAACGCCGATTACCGCTCGTGAAAACGCTGTTGGTTGCGGCTGTTGCGCTGATTGATGCCGATGGACGTGTGCTTTTGGCGCAACGCCCTGCAGGCAAGTCCATGGCCGGTTTGTGGGAGTTTCCGGGCGGCAAGGTAGAGCCGGGCGAAACCCCCGAAACCGCCCTAATTCGCGAGCTGGGCGAAGAATTGGGCATTGATACATGGGCAAGTTGTCTGGCGCCTTTGACCTTCGCAAGCCACAGCTACCCCGATTTTCACCTTTTAATGCCGCTATTTGCCTGTCGTCGCTGGAAAGGCCAGCCGCAACCGCGTGAAGGCCAGACGCTGGCGTGGGTGCGCGCCCGTGATTTGCATGATTATCCCATGCCACCGGCCGATATTCCCCTGATTCCGATTTTGCGCGACTGGCTCTAGCTTGACCCAAAAAAGTGAATGCAACCTGAAATGGTGTTCAGTCAACGCCAAATCAAAATTATTGTTTCCAAATAGATTCTATTATGTCAACTTTGTGACGAGGGCATTATCGCTTGCTTAAGCATATTGCGCTCATAATTTCAGCACCCGTTTGGGGAGATTTTGGGATGCTGCGTACAATCACTCTCGGAAGTTGCGTACAAGTGCAAGGTGTATTCGAACGTCAACTGGAAAACGGCAAGATCCTCGTCCGCGTTGGATCTTTGTTGTTCGAAGGATTGCCAGTGCAAAAAAAGGCCGCCTGAAACAACAGGCGGCACAATATACAGGCGAAATATGAGGGGCAGCACTGCCCCTCATTTTTTATGCCAATTTGCGTTCAACTTCTTCGCGCTCAAAGATCTCGATAACATCGCCGGGGCGAATGTCTTCGTAGTTTTCAAAGGCCATCCCACATTCCTGTCCGGACTGCACGTCTTTGACCTCATCCTTGAATCTTTTGAGTGTTTTCAACGTGCCTTCGTGGATAACAACGTCATCACGCAGCAAGCGTACACCGGCAGAACGCCTTGCGACGCCCTCGGTCACGATACAGCCCGCGACTTTGCCGACGTTTGACACTTTGAACACTTCCTTGATCGACGCATAGCCGATGAAGGTTTCGCGAATCTCGGCTTTCAACAGGCCCGAGGCCGCCGCTTTGATGTCATCGACCAGATCGTAGATGACCGAGTAGTAGCGGATCTCAACGCCCTTTTGATTGGCCGAGGCCCGCGCCGGTGCATTGGCCCGCACATTAAAGCCGATAACCGGCGCGCCCGAGGCTTCGGCAAGAACGATGTCCGATTCGGTGATGGCGCCAACGCCGTAGTGCAAAACGCGCACTCTCACTTCTTCGTTACCTATTTTTTCCATAGCCTGAACAATCGCCTCGGCAGAGCCCTGAACATCGGCCTTCACCAAGATTGGCAGTTCGGCCACGCTCTTGTCGGCTTTGGCCTTGGCCATCAGCTGTTCCATCGTCGTTGCAGCACCGGCTGCTGCACGCTTATCTTTCGCGGCATTTTCGCGGTAAGTGGCAATTTCGCGGGCCTGCGCTTCGGTATCGACAACGTTCAAAACGTCACCAGCCGCAGGCGTGCCATCGAGGCCCAGAACCTCTACCGGAACCGAAGGACCGGCCTCTGTTACCCGGTCGCCCTGATCATTGATCAGCGCTCGGACCTTGCCCCATTGTTGACCAACCACGAAGATATCGCCCTGACGCAATGTGCCGTTCTGGATCAAGACGGTCGCCACCGGACCACGGCCCACGTCAAGCTTGGCCTCAATCACCGCACCTGAAGCAGAGCGATCGGGGTTGGCGCGCAGGTCAAGCAATTCAGCCTGAAGGGCGATGCTTTCCAGAAGAGCATCAAGACCCTTGCCGGTCTTGGCGGAAACCTCAACATCCAGCACATCGCCCGACATGGCTTCCACGACAACCTCATGTTGCAGCAGATCCGTGCGGACCTTTTGCGCATTGGCGTCATGCTTGTCGATCTTGTTGATCGCCACGATCATCGGCACATTTGCCGCTTTCGCGTGTTTGATCGCCTCAATCGTTTGCGGCATCACCGCATCATCGGCTGCAACCACAAGCACCACAATATCGGTGACATTGGCACCGCGCGCACGCATGGAGGTAAAGGCAGCATGGCCCGGCGTATCAAGGAAGGTCAGGACCGCACCCTTGTCGGTTGTCACCTGATAGGCGCCGATATGCTGGGTAATGCCACCGGCTTCGCCCGACACCACATTGGCCTTGCGAATCGCATCCAAAAGCGAGGTTTTGCCGTGATCGACATGGCCCATGATCGTCACGATCGGAGGACGTGCGCGCAGGTCTTCATCGCGGTCTTCAATGGCGTCAATGACCTGTTCGACATCGGCATCCGAAACGCGAACCGTTCTGTGGCCGAATTCTTCGATCACCAGTTCGGCGGTATCGGCATCAATCGCCTGATTCATCGTGACCATAAGGCCCATCTTCATCAGTGATTTGACGACATCAGCGCCACGTTCCGTCATGCGGTTGGCAAGTTCCGAGACCACGATGGTTTCGGGCAGCTGCACATCGCGGAACTGCTTCTCTTGCTTCACGGTAATGCCCAGCGCCTTTTGGCGGGCTTTCTCCTGTTTGCGCTTCATCGCGGCCATGGACCGCTGACGTCCGCCTTCGCCCGCAAGCGCCTGGGTCAGCGACAGCTTGCCGGTGCGGCGGTTATCGCGGTCGCCTGCACCTTTGGCGCGGGCGTCACGGTCGCCTGTGCCCGGACGCTCATCGCGTTCGCGGTCGGTCTTGCGCGGGCCGCCAACCGGCACGCCCTTGGTTTCGGCGCGCGATGCGGCAGCTTCGGCAGCGGCCTGATCGGGCACGACTTCCTTGGCAACTGCGGGCTTGCGCACGTCTTCTTTTTTTGCAGCGCGGGTTTCGGCTTCGGCGGCCTTGCGGACCTCTTCCTCGGCCTTCAGGCGCATCGCTTCTTGATGCTCGCGTTCTTCACGCTCTTTCGTTTCAATCTCGACCCGGCGGGCTTCGCGGGTTTCTTCGCGCTCGCGGTCTTCCTCGGCGCGGCGGATCGCGTCTTCGGCTTCGCGGGCCTTCGCCGCGCGCAAAGCCGCCATACGGCGATCCATTTCCGCATCAGAAATGCCTGCGGGGCGTTTTGACGGATCACCACGCGAAGCGTTGCCACCCGCGTTAGATGATGGCGCACCCGGTTTGGGCACGACAACGCGCTTGCGCTTCGTCTCGACGATGACTGCCTTCGTGCGTCCGTGGCTGAAGCTTTGCTTTACCTGCCCGGAACGTCCGGCGCCAAGGCCGAGGGGTTTTTTGCCATCCGTATCGCTCATGCCGACTTCGTATCCTTCTCGGCGGGTTTTCCGCCTTCATCTTTGCGCAAGCCCGTAAGCTTTGCTGCTTCCTCTACAACACGCCTGCTGAGTCCACCAGCCTTGAGCGCGCCATGTATCACATAATCGCGCCCGAATGCCAAACCCAGTTCCGAAGAGGTCAGGCAGCCGAACCAGCGCCCGCCCTCCGGCGTCCATAACTTTCCCTTGCCCCGCTCCGATCCGTCGGAGGCCTGGAACAATACTCTGGCCTTACCATCGGCAAGCCAGCCTTTTACCTTCTCAAACCCGGCAACGCAAAGCCCGGCTTTGCGGGCCAGTGAAACCAATTCGACAACCCGGCGGGCCTGAGCGGCTTCAACCATGTCTGCCATCCCCTCGGGGACTTGAACTGCGCCCTTGGCGGCCCGCGCAAACAACCCCTTGGTGGCGGCCTTGGTAATCAGCGCCTTATCGGCGCTGACCCAGATCCCCCGGCCGGGCAGCTTGGCGGCCATATCCGGCATGATCACGCCGTCAGGTGACAGGACAAAGCGGATCAGCCCGGCCTTGGGCTGGACCTCGCCGCTGACAATGCAGCGGCGTTCCGGGTCTTCGCTTTGCTTCGCCTGTCCCCCGCGGGCCATATCTATGCCTCCGAGCCCTGAAATCAGGCCTCGGCCTCCTCTTCAACTTCGTCTTCAGCCTCGTCGTCTGCCGTGGCAAGTTCGCTTGGATCGACCCAGCCAAGCTGAACCCGCGCGGTCATCACCAGATGCTGCGCTTCTTCAAGGCTCATGCTAAATTTTTCTAGCAGACCGTCATCCTTGACGCGCTCGCCCTTAACAGTGGTCCAGCCGCCGGCCAGTTCCCAATCGGCACAGGTGGCGAAGTCTTCCAGGGTCTTGATCCCGTCTTCGGCCAAAGCCTCGACCATCTGCGGGGTCAGACCCTCAAAGTTCACAAGACTGTCTTCGACGCCCAATTCACGGGCCTTTTCCAAGGCTTTGGTGTTCTGCGCTTCAAGATATTCGCGCGCACGGGTCTGCAATTCGCCAGCCGTGCCCGTATCGACGCCTTCGATGGTCTCAAGCTCTTCGACCTCGACATAGGCGACTTCTTCAAGGTTGGTGAAGCCTTCCGAGACCAGAAGTTGGGCAAAGAATTCGTCCAGATCAAGGGCCTCGACAAACAATTTGGTGCGTTCGGCGAATTCGGCCTGACGGCGTTCGCTTTCATCGGCCTCGGTCATGATGTCGATATCCAGCCCGGTCAGCTGGCTGGCAAGGCGCACGTTCTGGCCGCGCCGACCGATGGCCAGCGAAAGCTGCCCATCCGGCACCACAACTTCAATGCGGTTGGCTTCTTCGTCGATCACCACCTTGGAAACCTCGGCAGGCTGAAGCGCGTTCACAAGGAAGGTTGCCTGATCTTCGTTCCACGGAATGATGTCGATCTTTTCGCCCTGAAGTTCGTTGACCACGGCCTGAACCCGGCTGCCGCGCATACCGACGCAGGCGCCCACGGGGTCAATCGAGCCGTCATAGGAAATCACGCCGATCTTGGCGCGGCTGCCCGGATCGCGGGCGACGGCCTTGATCTCGATGATGCCATCATAAATCTCGGGCACTTCCATCTTGAACAGTTCTGCCATGAACTGCGGATCGGTGCGCGACAAGAAGATCTGCGGCCCGCGCGCTTCGCGGCGCACGTCCTTGATATAGGCGCGGATCCGGTCGTTCGGGCGATAGCTTTCCCGGCCGATCTTTTCGGTGCGGCGCAAGATTGCTTCGCCCCGGCCCACATCGACGATGATATTGCCGTATTCCTCGCGCTTGACCACGCCGTTGATGATCGTGCCCTTGCGGTCCTGAAATTCTTCAAACTGGCGGTCACGTTCGGCTTCGCGGACCTTTTGCAAGATCACCTGCTTGGCGGATTGCGCCGCGATCCGACCCAGTTCAACCGGGGGAACCTCATCCACGATGGTGTCGCCGACCTTGGGGTCATCAAGATACTGCTTGGCCTGTTCGACGGTCAGCTGGGCTTGGTAGCTTTCGACCTCTTCATCTTCCATCACCGTGCGCACACGGGTGAAGGTGGCGCGACCGGTCTTGCGGTCAATCGCCACGCGAATGTCCATCTCCGTGCCATAGCGTGACTTCGCCGCACGGGCGAGACTTTCTTCCATCGCCTGGATCACCAGATCCGGGTCGATCATCTTTTCGCGCGCTACCGCCTCGGCGGTCTGCAACAACTCAAGCTGGTTGGCAGAGGTAATCGCCATCTTAATCCTCCTGGGAAGTATCTTCTTCGATATCGTCAAAAGCGGCTTCATCAACGACTTGCGCCGCCTTCTTTTGCCGCAACATTTCTGTGATCAGCTCATCCGTCAAAACCAGCTTGGCATCGGCAAGCCAGTCGAAATTCAGACCGATGGTGCCTTCTTCAATCTCGATCAGCACCTCGTCGTTTTCGGTGCCGCGCAACATGCCCTTAAAGCGTTTGCGACCCTCGATCATCTCGGAGGTCTCGATGCGCGCCTCATAGTCGGCCCAGACGTCAAAATCCTTGAGCCGGGTCAGCGGCCGGTCGATGCCGGGGCTGGACACTTCAAGCGTATAGGCATCGGTGATCGGGTCTTCGACATCCAGAACAGCCGACACCGCCGTTGACACTTTCGCGCAATCTGCCACGTCGATGCCGCCTTCGGGACGGTCGGCCATGATCTGCAAGGTCTTGTGCAAGCCGCCCATCAGCCGGACCCGCACAAGTTCGAAACCCAGCCCTTCAATGGCGGGGGTTATGATCTCGGCCAGACGCTGGTCGATGGCGGATTTGGCAATAAGGTCGGTCATGATCGTGGTTGGGTTGTCCAAAAGCGTAAAGGGGCTGAAAACAAAAAACGGGCCAGAGGGCCCGTCGGTTCTACCGGTGGACTGCAAGTTTGGACCCTGCAGCGCCTCTGTTGAAAGCGATATAGGCGAAAGGCTGATGGGATGCAAGAACTTGTAGAGGGGCCCGTGCCGTTCTTCAATCGAAGCGGCTTACCTGCTGACAATCACATAAAGCTTGCGGACTTGCTCGATCACCCGCCATTCGCCCTTCCAGCCCAAGGGCAGGTTGAATGCATCGCCGGGGCCAAAGCGCTGCACGGTACCATCGGCATGGGTCATCTCGACCAGACCGGAGATAAAATGGCAAAACTCGGAGGCGTTTGTGCGGTCGGCGGTGAAGCGGCCTGGCGTGCATTCCCAAACGCCGATCTCGGTTTTGCCATCGGGTGAGGTCCAAAGCCCAAGGGCTGCTTCCATCTGATCGCCCGCAATCGTCGTGGGTTTCGGGGCCATTGCGCCCAGATCAATGCTGGCAAGGCTCAGAAAGGCTGAAAGATCGATCATTGCGGGTTCTCTTGTTAGGGTTTGACGGTAACTGGCATGGGTTTGGGGGGTGGTCCAGCGCAAAGTTCAACTCAAGCGTCGCCGGGTGCCAGCTTGGTTTCCGGGGTTTGATATTTTCGTTGGATCTACACATCGGGATGTTTGTGCCGGTTAATGAAAATCGCGTGACTTGGGGATGATACGGACGTCCCTGGGGTGTCTGTGGGTGCTGTTTGGCAGGGCTTTGCGGACCTCATCCGCGCGGGCTAGCGGGACATCCATGTGATCGCTGGACAGCCGTGCCAAAGCATCGCTTCGGTCGGTCAGATGATGTGCAACCAGATGGATGACATCATCGCTGCGTTGCACGGTGCCGCGAATGTCGATCAGGCGCGCGCGCATGATGACCTTGCGGTAGGTGGCCATCACCTTGGGCCAGACCACAAGATTGGCCACGCCGGTTTCATCCTCCAGCGTGATGAAACAGACGCCCTTGGCGCTTCCGGGGCGCTGACGGATCAGCACGATCCCTGCGATTGCAATGGCTTGTCCGTTGCGCAAGCGAGGCAAATCGCCAGCGGGGGTGTATTTTTGCCTGGTCATGCTTGCGCGCAGGAAGGACATGGGGTGCGCCTTCAAAGACAAACGAAGGGTTTGGTAATCGGCGACCACATGTTCGCAAGCAGGCATCTGCGGTAACAAAAATGCGGCCTCAGCACCTTCATCGCGCCTATCTTGAAAGAGCGGCAGGTCTGGCGCATCGCGAAGGGCGCGCGTATCCCAAAGCGCTTGTCTGCGGTCCAACCCCATGGAACGGAACGCATCGGCGGCGGCCAGTTTGCGCATGCTGCCTGCGTCGATCCTTGCGCGGGTCTTGAGGTCTTGCAGATCGCTATAGGGGGCCGTGCGCATATGCACCGCGCGCGCGGCCACATCTTTTCCGATACCGTCTAGCTGCCGCAAGCCCAAACGCATGGCAAAGGTTCCAACGCGGGCAGGTTCCAGCGTATTGTCCCATTCGCTGTAATTGACATCAGGGGGGCGAATCTCGACCCCGTGTTCTTTCGCATCGCGGACAATCTGGGCGGGGGCATAAAACCCCATGGGCTGCGCGTTCAGCAAGGCTGCGCAAAATACATCCGGGTAATGGTGCTTGATCCAGCTTGAAATATAGACCAGCAGCGCGAAACTGGCGGCATGGCTTTCGGGAAAGCCGTAATCCCCGAAACCCTTGATCTGATTGAAACAGCGGTGGGCAAAGTCGGGGTCATAGCCGCGCCGGATCATCCGCCCCACCATCTTTTCTTCCAACTCGCCAATCGTGCCGCGTGACCGGAAAGTGGCCATCGCCTTGCGCAGTTGATTGGCCTCCAACGGCGAAAATTCGGCGGCGACCATGGCGATCTTCATCGCCTGTTCCTGAAAGATCGGAACCCCTAAGGTGCGCCCGAGGATCTTTTTCAGCTCCTCCGGGTCGTGGTCGGGGCCGGGCGAGGGGTAATCCTCGGCCTCTTTCCCGCTGCGCCGGCGCAGATAGGGGTGAACCATATCGCCCTGAATCGGGCCGGGCCGCACGATCGCGACCTGAATGACCAGATCGTAAAAGCAGCGCGGCTTCAGACGCGGCAGCATGTTCATCTGCGCGCGGCTTTCGACCTGAAAGGTGCCCAGACTATCGCCCTGACACAGCATTTCATAAACCGCAGGGTCTTCTTGCGGAACCGTCGCAAGCTCCAGCTTGGCACCGTGATGGGCCTTGATCAGATCAAAGGCCTTGCGGATGCAGGTCAGCATGCCCAGCGCCAGAATATCGACCTTGAGAATGCGCAACTCGTCAATATCGTCCTTGTCCCATTCAATGAAACTGCGATCCTTCATCGCGCCATTGCCGATGGGGACGGTCCGGGTCAGCGGGGTTTCGGTCAGGATGAAACCGCCGACATGCTGCGACAGATGACGTGGCATGCCGATCATCTGATCCGCCAGTTTGATCGTGCGTGAAATCAACGGATCGCGCAGATCAAGACCCGCTTCGGCGGCCTCTTTCGCGCCGATCTCACGCCCCCAGCTGCCCCAGATCGTCTTGGCCAGCGCCGAGGTGATATCCTGCGACAGCCCCATCACCTTGCCCACCTCGCGCACGGCCATGCGTGGGCGGTAATGGATGACGGTGGCGCAAAGACCGGCCCTGTCGCGCCCGTATTTCGCATACATATGCTGGATCACCTCTTCGCGGCGCTCATGTTCGAAATCAACGTCGATATCGGGCGGCTCGATCCGTTCTTCCGAGATGAAGCGTTCAAACAGAAGGTCGTTCTTTTCGGGATCGACGGCGGTAATGCCAAGCACATAGCACACCGCCGAATTGGCCGCCGAGCCGCGGCCTTGACACAGGATCGGCGGCGAGACCTGATAGCGGGCATATTGGATAATGTCATGAATTGTCAGGAAATACTGGGCAATATTCAGCTTTGCAATCATCGCCAGCTCCTTGTTCAGGATCTGGCGGGTCTTGTCGGGTAGGCCGTTCGGATAACGGTCTGCCGCACCTTTCCATGTCAGTTCGGTCAGATAGTCTTGCGGTGTGCGGCCCTTGGGAATGGTTTCCTGGGGATATTCATAAGACAGGTCGCGCAAATCGAACCGGCAGGCATCGGCGACATCGCGCGCCGCCCGGATGGCATGCGGCCATTCGGCAAAAATCCGCTGCATCCGGGCGGGCGATTTCAGATGGCGTTCGGCATTGGCAGCCAGCAGAATTCCGGCCTTGGTGATGGTGGTCTTGTGCAGGATGCAGGTCATCACATCTTGCAAAGGCCTGCGCTCGGGGGCGTGGTAATGCACATCATTGCTGGCCAGAATCGACAGGTCGTGTCTTTGCGCCAGCCGGTCCAGCCGGTTGATCCGCGCCCGGTCATCGCCGCGATAAAGATAGCTGGCCGCAATATGGCCAAGGCCGGGAAGTGCCTGGACCATGCGCGGCAGAAGGCTGGCAAAGCGGTCCAGATCGGCGCCCGGAAGGGCGATAAGCTGCACATCTTCGGCATGGGCGCGCAGATCGCTCAGGGTTATGTCGCAAACACCCTTGGCCTGCCAATCGCCCTTCACATCCCGCATCTTGCCTTGCGACAGCAAGGCGCAAAGCCGCCCGTAACCGGCGCGGTCCTTCGGATAAGCAAGAAAGCTTTCACCCGAAACCAGCACCAGCCTGCAGCCAATCACCGGGCGCAACCCGGCCTTGCGGGCGGCAGCATGCAGGCGCACCACCCCGGCCATGGTATTAAGATCGGCAATGCCGATGGCGCCGTAACCCTGGGCCTGCGCCACGGCCACCAGATCCTCGGCATCCGAGGCGCCATGCAGGAAGGAAAAGCAGCTGGTCACCCCAAGTTCGACGAAACCGGCGCGCGGTTTTGCAAGAGCTTCCGGCATCAGACAAACATCCCATGCACGAACCAGCGCGGATCGCCGCCGCGCCCGTCTTCATGCAACCCCTCGCGGTAAAGCCACAACCGCCGGCCGCCCTGATCCTCGATCTTGAAATAGTCGCGCAGCCGGGTGCCGGGGCGGTCTTTCCACCATTCGGGGGCAATCCGTTCGGGCCCCGCATAACGCGCCACCCGATGCGTCTGGCGGCGCCAGATGAACTGGGCGGGCGGGCCTTCGGGCACCGCATAAACCACCCGCACCTCTTCGGGCGGCTGCAAAAGCCGGATCGGGCGATCGGGCACGGGGGGGCCTTGGCGGGCCTCGGATTTCGTCTCTGACATGGCCCGAAAGCCGTTTATCGGGCCCCAATCCTCGGCCCGTTCGGGCACATGGCTGCCCTGCCACACCGGCTGGCGCACCGCCCGCGCCCCCAGCCGGGCCACCAGACGGTCGATCAGCATCGGCAGGTGCAGATCCTCCTCTTGGTGGCCATCAAGGCCGATCTGTGCCGGGCCTGCGGCTTCGACCTCATGGGCCTCAAGCGTGATCAGATCGAAGCCAAAGCCGGGGTCGATCCGCTCCAGCCGGTCGTTGAAGAGGCTGCACAGATGATCGGCATCGCGGCTGGCGGCAGCGGTGGCGGCTTCGATCCGGCTGATCTCTCCATCGGTGCGGTAGATCGTCAGACGTAAGCGGCGGCAACCCAGCCCGTGCCGGGCCAGCCCTGCGCAAAGATCGGTGCAAAGCCCGGGCAGATGCGCGGTCGGATCCTGAATGGGCTCTGGCAGACGCGCCTGCGCCCGGATGACCGGCCGTGCCG
>JBATTI010000115.1:0-11407 GCA_049670445.1 Albidovulum sp.
CAAAACGGAGGGGAGTGATGAAGACGGTGGTTTGCGCAAATTCGCGCGGCGGCGGGTCTTGATATGGATCACCAGCATGTGCTTGCACCGCTGACATTGCGTGACCACAAGCTGCGCAACCGTATCGTTTTTGGCGCCCATACCGCCAATATGGCCGATGATGACCTGCCCGGCCCCCGCTATGGCGCCTATCTGCTTGAACGAGCCTTGGGCGGTGCCGCGATGATTGTCAGCGAACCGGTTCCGGTTCATCGCACCGGCGTTTTGACCCGTGGCAACTTCCGGCATGAGCATGACAGCATTATTCCGGCTTTTCTGAAAATTACCGAATCCGTGAAATCGGCAGGTGCGGTTATCCTTCAGCAGCTTTACCACGTTGGCGCGCATGGCGATTCAGACCTGAGTTTTCAGCCGCATTGGTCGCCTTCGGGCGCGCCGTCTTACCACGACAGCGACGGTAGCCACCGTGTGTCAGAGGCCGAAATAGAGGAGCTGATCGCCGCTCATATTGCCGCCGCTTGCCGCAGTCAGCGAGCGGGCTTTCAAGGTGTTGAGGTTTGGGCGGCTTATCATTCCTTGTTGGATCAGTTCTGGACACCCTGGTCGAACCGCCGCGATGACAAATGGGGTGGGTCACTTGAAAATCGCACCCGTTTCTCACGGCGCATCATCGAAGGCATCCGCCGGGCTTGCGGGGAAAATTTCATCATTGGACTGGCTGTATCCACCTCCGACAGCCAAGAAGTGATATTGCAAGGTGAAGCTTTGGCCGAGATTGTGGCCCTTCACGATGCAACCGGCCATATCGACTATGTGACCTGTGGCCATGGTGGCTATCTTGATTTTGAGCGGTTGATACCGACCTTCCTGTTTGGCGAAAAGCTGACTGCGCCCTTCACCGAAATGCTTAAAGGCGTGGTGAAACATGCCAAGATCACTGCCGAGGCACATATCCGCACCGCCGAAAACGCCGAGGCTGTGATTTCCAGCGGTCAGGCTGATCTGGTGTCAATTGTGCGCGGTCAGATTGCCGACCCGCATCTGGCGCGCAAAATCGCCGAGGGCCGTGCGGATGATGTGCGCGGCTGTATTTCTTGCAACCAGATGTGCTGGGGTCGCCGCAGCCGCGATTACTGGATTTCATGTCTGATCAACCCATCGGCGGGCCGTGAGTTTGAATGGGGCGGCGATCGGTTCGCGCCCGCAGCAAGCCCCCGGCATATTGCCGTGGTTGGTGCAGGACCGGCGGGGCTTGAGGCCGCGAGGGTCGCCGCAGAACGGGGTCACCGGGTTGAGATTTTCGAGGCCCAACCAAACATCGGCGGCCAGTTTCGCCTTGCAGGCGCGCAGCCACGCCGTGGCCAGATTCTGGAGCTGTTGGATTGGTACGAGCGGCAGTTTGAAAGGCTGCAAGTCCGTGTGCACCTGAACACCTATGCCGAGGCCGCTGATATCCGCGCATTTGCCCCCGATGCGGTGGTGCTTGCCACCGGGTCCTTGCCTGACGAGGATGGCTTTCAGCGCTGGATGCCAAGCTGCGACCGGTTGCCGGGCATCGAGAAAGGTAATGTCTGGTCGCCCGAAGAAGTGATGCGGCGCGCGGCCAAGCTTGGGGATGATGTCATTCTATATGATGAGGGCGGCAATTGGCGCGGGCTTGGCACGGCTTGGGCCATGGCTGAGGCGGGCAAGAAGGTGACCATCATCACCCCCGAACCATTCGTGGGCAAGGAGTTGGCGCGCACTTCGGTTGACATCACATTGCGCGCCCGGTTGGTGAACTTGGGCGTGGATTTCGTGACAGAGCATCTCATCGCACAGTGGCATGGAGACGGTGCGACGATACGTAACCTATTGACAGGTAAAGAAAACAAGATGACTGCATCGGCGCTTGTCATGTCCACCACCAACCGCGCATTTGACCCGCTTTCTTCCGAACTTGCGGATATCGAGACGCATCTTATTGGCGATGCCGCTGCCCCAAGACAGGCGCCATATGCGTTTCACGACGGCCGCAAGCTTGGCTTGCGCCTTTGACCCTTCCTGCGCGGACTTGCAATCGCACCAGCCGGTCTTTATCCAAGAATAGACCTTGCCGAATTGGCAAGGGTGCCGAATGCAGGGCCGGAATTTTCTGGCCGCACGGCCCCGTGGCTCAACTGGATAGAGCAGCCCCCTCCTAAGGGGCAGGTTACTGGTTCGAATCCAGTCGGGGTCACCAATCGGGCGCGGGGGCGTGCAGTTCGCGTGCAAGTGCTTGAAGATATTTGCGCATCATATCGGCGCGTTCCTCTGCCAATGCGCGGCCGGTTGCTGTGAGCATGGTTTGGGGAAGTTGCAGCAATTTGGCGGCGAAGTGATCAAGGGCGAAGGTCTTGTCATCGGGCGTGCGTTCACGCGCAAAGGGGTCATCCGGGTGAAACAGTGCCCGGCCAAGCTCGCCGGAGACCGCAAAGCAGCGCGCAATTCCCACCGCGCCCAGCGCCTCGATCCGGTCCGCATCGCGCAAGATTGCGGCTTCGGCGGTTTGCGGTTCAATGCCAGCCGAAAAGCTATGCGCCTCGATCGCGTGGCGCGCCATGGCGATTTCACGCGGGGCAAAGCCCAATGCCTCCATGATCGGGCCTGCAGCGGTGGCTGACATCGTGGCGGCGCGGGCGCGTTGGGGGTGGTCTTTGGGCAGGCTGACAAGATCATGCAGATATGCGGCGGCCATCAGAACTGCCGTGGGCTGAATGCTTTCGCCCATGGCGATGGTGCGGGCATTGGCCCAGACCCGGTCGGTATGGGCCAGATCATGGGCGGCGTCTGTGCCGCCATCGGCCAATACCTCGGCCAGAGCGGCGCGCAATGCCTGCCGGAGCTGGCCAGAGCTTACCCCCGACATCATGGCGCGCCGATGGTGCCGCGCTGCCCGCCGGTCTGACCGCGATCAAGCAAGATATGGTCAAGGATCGTGCATGCCATCATCGCCTCGCCCACCGGCACGGCGCGAATACCCACGCAAGGGTCGTGGCGACCCTTGGTAACAAGGTCGGTCTCCTGGCCCGCCATGGTAACCGAACGGCGCGCGGTCAGGATGGAGGAGGTTGGCTTGACCGCAAAGCGACAGACGACATCTTGCCCCGATGAAATACCACCCAAAATGCCACCCGCATGGTTGGATTGGTATTCGTGGCCATCGGCGCCCATGCGGATTTCATCCGCGTTTTCAACGCCGGTCAGTTCGGCCGCGGCCATGCCTGCGCCAATCTCAACGCCTTTGACCGCGTTGATAGACATCATCGCGGCGGCGAGGTCAGTATCCAGCTTGGCATAGATTGGCGCGCCGATCCCGGCCGGAACGCCGCGGGCAATCACCTCAATCACGGCACCAACCGAATTGCCATCCTTGCGCAGGCTATCAAGATGTTCTGCCCAGATTACGGCGGCGGTGGCATCGGGACACCAAAAGGGGTTCTGTTCAATCTCAGCCAGGTCAAAGCGGTCGCGGTCCGCGCGCAACCGGCCCATTTGCACCATGTAGCCGCGAATTTCGATGCCGGGAACCAGTGATCGAAGCGCTTCACGCGCCACGCCGCCTGCCGCCACCCGCGCTGCGGTTTCACGCGCCGACGACCGCCCACCACCACGCGGATCGCGCAGCCCGTATTTCTGGTGATAGGTCAGATCGGCGTGACCGGGGCGAAAGCTTTGGGCGATATCGCCGTAATCCTTGGAACGCTGATCGGTGTTTTCAATCATCAACTGAATCGGCGTGCCGGTCGTGCGACCCTCATAAACACCCGACAGGATCTTGACCTCATCAGCTTCGCGCCGTTGCGTCGTATACTTATTTTGCCCCGGTTTGCGACGGTCCAGCCAATGCTGAATCATCGCGGCTTCAAGCGCCACGCCGGGCGGGCAGCCATCAACGGTGGCACCCAAGGCCGGGCCATGGCTTTCGCCCCATGTGGTGACGCGGAATAGATGACCGAAGGTGTTAAAGCTCATACCGGGTGCTCCTGTCTTGATTATGCACATATCGAAGCCGGTGCGACGGCTCAAGGTTTCGTTTATTTTCGCCCTTGCAGCCCGGCGCGACGCAGCTATGGTGGCGCCACCTCGGGGTGCTTTGGTAACAAAGCTGAGATGCGCAAGCGGACCCGTTGAACCTGAACCGGTTAAGACCGGCGGAGGGAAGGTCGGTTTGCTATACCCACCCCCAATCTCCGCCCGCCTGACCATTGGAGGACGAGAGATGATGTTACGACCAAATTTCTTCGCCCCGATGATCGCGGGTTTTCTGGCAGCCAATGCGGTGGTTGCCGAAGAAAAACCCGTGTTCACGGTCTATGCACCCGACTACTTCGGATCTGAATGGGGCCCGGGACCGCAGATTGAGGCAGGCTTTGAAAAAGCCTGCGACTGCGATCTGCAATTCGTGATCGGGGATATTTTGCCACGACTGATGCTGGAAGGGGAGGCGACCGAGGCGGATGCGGTCATTGGCCTTGCCACCGATCAGATGGCCGCTGCGCGCGCGACCGGTCTTTTTGTGGCGCATGGCCAGGATCTGGGCGGGCTGACCATACCTATCACCTGGGAAGACGCGACCTATTTGCCGTTTAACTGGGGCGAGACGGCTTTTGTTTATGACAACACCAAGCTGGCGTCCCCGCCCGACAGTTTCGCAGCCCTGCTGGCTGCACCCGATGATCTGAAGCTGGTCATTCAAGACCCGCGCAGCTCAGTCTCGGGATTGGCGCTGATCTTGTGGGTCAAGGCGGTTTACGGCGAGGGTTCTGCTGATGTCTGGCGTCAGTTGCGACCCAAAATCCTGACCGTGACCAAGGGCTGGTCAGAATCATACGGTATGTTCACCGCAGGTGAGGCCGATATGGTGATGTCCTATACCACCTCGCCCGCCTATCATATCATCGCCGAGGGTGATCACAGCAAATCGGCGGCGATCTTTGCCGAGGGCAACTACTTTATGGCGGAGCTTGCCGCGAAACTGGCCAGTACCGATCAGCCCGAACTGGCCGATGCGTTCATGGCCTATATCTTGTCAAAAGACTTCCAAGGGATGATTGCCACTGCCAATTGGTCCTATCCGGCCAAGCTTGCGGCCAGCGATCTTCCGGCCGAGTTTGCCGCCCTGCCCCGCCCCGAGAAGACGTTGTTCTTTTCGGAAACCGAGGCCGAGGCTTTGCGCAAACCGGCGGTGGACGAATGGGTCGCGGTGATGAGCGAGTGAAGCATGGCGCGCCAAGCTAAACCCATGAAGCCGTCGCTTTGGGCGGGGGCGGCAGCACTGACCTTGGTGCTGTCGCTGTCGCTTGGCAGCTTTGGTCTGGTTGTGGTGCGGGCCGAGGGTTTTGCGGGGCTTGGGCCTGCCGATTGGGCGGCGTTGCGCTTTACGCTTTGGCAAGCGGCAGTTTCGGCGGGCCTAAGTTGTCTGTTGGCGATTCCGGTCGCGCGGGCATTAGCGCGGCGGCGGTTTTTTGGGCGCAATCTGATGATCACCGCATTGGGTGCGCCGTTCTTGCTGCCGACGATCGTGGCCATCATCGGGCTATTGGCGGTGTTCGGGCGTTCAGGCCTGATCAACAGTGGGCTTGAGGGGTTGGGCTTGCCCAAGATCACTATCTATGGGCCGCAAGGCGTGATCACCGCGCATGTTTTTTTGAATCTACCTCTGGCGGTGCGGTTGTTGCTGAACGGTTGGGCCGGGGTTCCGGCAGAGCGTTTCCGCCTTGCAGCCTCGCTTGATCTTGGCAGCCGTGATATCGCGCGGCGGATCGAGAGGCCGATGTTGCGCCAGACCCTTCCCGGGGCTGCGTTGGCGATTTTTCTGATCTGCCTGACCAGTTTTGCGGTGGCGCTGACCATGGGCGGAGGACCACGGGCCACGACGCTGGAACTGGCAATATATCAAGCGTTCAGGCTTGATTTTGACCTTGCCCGTGCGGCAAGCCTTGCGGGCGCGCAAATGGCATTATCGCTGGTGACGGCACTGGTTTGCCTTCGGGCGATCAGCGCCGCTGGTTTCGGCGCGGGGCTTGACCGGCCGGTAGAACGTTGGGATGCCGATCATTGGTTCTTGCGCGGCACCGACGGGCTGTGGCTGGTACTGACATGTTCGTTCTTATTGGTGCCGCTGTTTTTGGTGCTGGCCAGTGGCTTGCCGCAAATTTCCGGGCTTCCAGCCTCGGTCTGGCCCGCTTTGGGGCGGTCGCTGGTGATTGCTTTGGGTGCTACGGTTCTGGCGCTGGGGCTTGCACTGGCGCTTGGCTTGATGATCTCTGGCCTGAGGCCACATCCGGCGCGGATGGTGGATGCGGCGGTGATGCTGATGCTTACGGTGTCGCCTTTGGTGCTGGGGACGGGGTTGTTCTTGGCCTTGCGGCCCATCACCAATCCGGTCGCTTGGGCGCTTTGGGTGACGGGGCTGGTGAATGCCGCAATGGCGCTACCGTTTTGCCTGCGGGCGATATTGCCTGCCTTGCGCGACATTCGCACCGATTATGACCGGCTAGCCGAAAGCCTTGATATGAACGGTTTTGCACGATTGCGCTGGGTGATTTTGCCGCGTTTGCGTCGCCCCTTGGGTTTTGCCGGGGGGTTGGCGGCCGCGCTGTCGATGGGCGATTTGGGGGTGGTGACGCTTTTCGCCGACCCCGCGCGCGCCACATTGCCGATGAAGGTTTTCGCGCTAAGTTCGGCCTATCGGATTGATCAGGCGGCGGGGGCCGCGGTTTTGCTGATGGTGGTCAGTTTCGGGCTGTTTTGGGCCTTTGACAGATGGGGGCGCCGCGATGCTGCGACTTGACGCTTTGCAGATTATCCAAGGGGATTTTTCCCTGACCGCCGATCTGGCAATTCCCGCCGGGGGGACGGTTGCGATTATCGGGCCTTCGGGGGCCGGAAAATCAACGCTTCTGGCAATGATTGCCGGATTCATTCAGCCAACGGCTGGGCGTGTTTTGTGGCAAGACCATGATCTTGGCCCGCTGGCGCCGGGCAGACGGCCCTTGTCGATGCTGTTTCAGGACCAAAACCTTTTTCCGCATCTGAGCGTTGCACAGAACCTAGGCCTTGGCCTGCGCCCCGATCTGCGCCTTGGCCCCGATGACCAAGCCCGGGTGGCGGCAGCGCTGGCGCGGGTGGGTCTTGCCGATATGGCCGCGCGGGCCCCCGGCTCACTTTCAGGTGGTCAGCAAAGCCGGGTCGCACTTGCGCGTGCATTGTTGCGTGCCCGCCCGGTCTTGCTGCTGGATGAACCCTTCGCCGCGCTCGGCCCCGCGCTTAAGGCCGAAATGCTGGATCTGGTGGCCGAGATTGCGGGCGAAAACGGCACAACGGTATTGATGGTCAGCCATGACCCGTCCGACGCCCGCCGCATCGCCGCACAAACTGTGCTCGTGGCCGAGGGGCTGGCCCATGCGCCGCAACCAACCGCCGTGCTTTTGGATAACCCGCCGCCCCCACTTGCAGCCTACCTTGGCCAATAAAAAGGCGCCCCGGATCAGGGGGCGCCTTTTAAATTACAAACATCGGTCCGATCAGGCGTTTTTCTTGCCTTTGACCGCAGCCCAAATCCGTTTGTTGGTCAGGTAAAGCAGAACCGCGAACAGGCCAAGGAACAGCACGCCGAGGAAGCCCACCTGCTTGCGGGCCATCATCTTCGGCTCCGCCGTCCACATCAAGAATGCTGCAACGTCTTCTGCCATGTGATGCACGTCATTTGCATGACCGTCGGCAAATTCAACCGCGCCGTCTGCCAGGGGCGGGCTCATCGCAATCAGGCCGCCGGGGAAGGCGGAGTTTTCATAGAATGTGGTCCCTGCCTGCTCGACCTCATGGCCGCTATACCCGGTCAGAATCGACACGATGTATTCAGGGCCGCCGATACCTTTGACAAGCTGATTGATCCCGGTGCCGTTCGGCCCATGAAAGCCCGCACGGGCCTTGGCCATCAGGCTCAGATCCGGCGCGTTCGGCAATCCGGATACCGGGAAGAAATCGGTCTCCTTGCCTTCGCGGTCCTCGCCGGTTTCCTTGTCAACGACAGTGAATTGCTTGGCATAAGCGCGCACCTGATCTTCTGGCAGATGCGGGCCGCCTTCGTCACTCAGCGACCGAATTGGCACAAACTTCAAACCGTGGCAGGCCGAGCATACCTCGGTATAAATCTGCAAGCCACGCTGAAGCTGATGTTCGTCGAAGGTGCCAAACGGCCCCTCGAACGAAAAAGCCACATCCTCAATATGTTGTTCACCTTCGCCCGAAGCCAGCGCTGCGCCCGACAGGGCAAGCACGGAAACGGCGGTGATTGCGATTTTTCTCAGCATCTCAATCGGTCCTTTCCGCTTACTCAGCAGCATCGGCTTTGGGGCCGTAATGCGCGTTGAAATCATCCTCAATCGTTGCCGGTTGCGGCAGCGGTTTTTCAATCACACCCAAAACCGGCAAGATCACGAGGAAATAGGCAAACCAGTAGGCCGAGGCGATCAGCGAGATCCAGCTATAGATACCCGTCGTCGGGCGTGCGCCCACCCACATCAACAGTACGAAGTCGAAGACCAAAAGATAGAACCACCAGCGAAACATCGGACGGTACTTGCCCGAACGCACCGAGGATGTATCCAGCCAAGGCACCAGTGCCATCACCGCAATCGCGCCGAACATTGCGACCACGCCGAAGAACTTGGCGTCAACGATCCCGAAGGACAAGAACTGCACAAGCTGCACAACCCAGACATCGCCGTCAAAAGCGCGCAAGATTGCGTAGAAGGGCAAGAAATACCATTCAGGTACGATATGCGCAGGCGTCGCCAGCGCGTTTGCTTCGATATAGTTATCGGGGTGACCCAGATAGTTGGGCATGAAGCCGACGACCGCAAAGAAGCCGACCAAAACCAAGACCAAAGCAAAAAGATCCTTGATCACGAAATAGGGCCAGAAGGGCAGTGTGTCTTTTTCGGCATCGGCCTTTGACGTGCGCCGCACTTCAACACCGGTAGGGTTGTTGTTGCCGGTGGTGTGGAAGGCCCAGATATGCACGACGACCAGCGCCGCGATCACGAAGGGCAAAAGATAGTGCAGCGAGAAGAAGCGGTTCAACGTCGGGTTATCAACCGCAGGCCCGCCCAGAAGCCAGGTCTGGATCGGCTCACCAATACCAGGAATAGCGCCGAATAGGCCGGTAATAACCGTAGCGCCCCAGAAGGACATCTGCCCCCAAGGCAACACGTAGCCCATAAAGCCGGTGGCCATCATCGCGAGGTAGATCAACATACCCACAATCCAGGTCACCTCTCGCGGTGCTTTGTAGCTGCCGTAGAACAGACCGCGGAAGATATGGATATAGACCGCCAAGAAGAACAAGGATGCGCCATTGGCATGCAGATAGCGCAGCATATAGCCGCCGTTCACATCGCGCATGATATGTTCAACGGATTTAAATGCCAGATCGACATGCGGGGTATAGTGCATTGCAAGAACGATGCCGGTGATGATCTGCAACACCAGACAAAATGCCAGAACAATGCCCCAGATCCACCACCAGTTCAGGTTTTTCGGAGTTGGAATCATCAGCGCATCATAGGCAAGGCCCACGATCGGCAGGCGCTTGTGCAGCCAAATCTCAAAATTCGACTTGGGTTCGTAATGGTCGTGCGGAATACCAGCCATCTGTATCTTCCCCCTTAGCCGAGTTTGATTGTGGTTTCATCGATGAAGGCCGCGACCGGCACCGGCAGGTTGCGCGGTGCGGGGCCTTTGCGGATCCGGCCTGCGGTGTCGTAGTGCGACCCATGGCAGGGGCAGAACCAGCCGCCGAAATCGCCAGCGCCATCGCCCAAGGGCACACAGCCCAGATGGGTGCAAACCCCCATCATCACCAGCCATTCGCCGGTTTCATCCAAGCTGCGGTTTTCATCCGATGCGTCAGATTCGGCAGGAATATTCGCGTTCTCAGCGGCGGTATCAACCAAATCGTCCAGCGCGACCGACCGGGCAGCGGCAATCTCATCCGGCATGCGGCGACGGATGAATACCGGCTTGCCGCGCCATTTCACTGTCAGTTGGGTGCCAGGCTCTATCCCGCTCACATCAACGAAGATGGAGCTGAGCGCCTTGACATCCGCCGAAGGGTTCATCTGTTCGACAAGCGCCCAGGTGGCGGCTCCTGCGGCAACGGCGCCGGTCCCGGCGGTGGCGTAATAGAGGAAATCCCTCCGGGTGCCTGCGTGGTCTTCTGCGTGGGACACGAGCTATTCTCCCTTCCTCGACCGGACAACCGGCCTTACGACAATATGGGCCACAGTTTCCCGCAGCCTTCCGGGCGGTTATTAGCGGTCAAAAACCGGCCCGTCCAGCGGACAATCGGGCGCAGCCTGATCAGAAGTGGCGCAATGTGTCGCGGCGGGCGCATTGCTGGCGTGGGATCCGGGTGACATTAGCCCTTGGGTTCGGTGCTGGTCATGCTTTCCCGTTTGGAGAATTCATCGTACCAAGCGGCCAATGCGGGCCGGTTTTGCCGCCAGTTTCGCACTTCATGACGGAAGTCGAGATAGGAGAGTGTGCATCCGACCGCGATATGGGCCATATCAAGCGGGGCGTTGAGATGGGCGATCCAGCGGTTTTCAAGTGCATCCAGCGCACGTGATACTTTGGCCCATTGCCCTTCGACCCAGCCTTCGAATTGTTTGTCTTCGGGGCGCACCCGCGCTTCATAAACCATCAAGATGGCCGCATCGAGCATACCGTCAGCCGTGGCCTCAAGTGTCAGCACTTGCCAAAGAGCGGGGGCTTTTGGGTAAAGCTTGCCGCCCGCGCGGTCATCAATGAAACGGCAGATGACGCGGCTGTCGTAAAGAGCGGGGCCATCGTCCAGTTCCAGCGCCGGGATCTTGCCCAACGGATTTTGCGCAATGGGGAGAGAACCGCTGTTCAGCGGCGTCCCCGCCGCATTGATGACTGTCACGTCATCCGCCTGACCGGTTTCGATCAGCGCCACCATAACTTTGCGGCCAAAGGGGGTTGTCGGGGAATGGTAAAGTCGCATGGCGCGCCCTTTCTGAAATTGGATTGGCCAAACCTTACGCGAAAACGCCGGTTTGTCAGCAGGCGATGGTCGGTTTTCGTAAGCTTTGCCGAATCCTTGGCCGCTTGCATCGGCCAGCGCTGTTTTCGTAACGGTCCGCTTTCGTAACAATCTGCGGGGGGCCGCTTGCACTGCGCGCAACCTGCTGGCATGGTGCAAGCGTTCTCAGGGCGGGGTGAAATTCCCCACCGGCGGTATGGGGGAGACCCCGAGCCCGCGAGCGGCCCTTTCGGGGGTGTCAGCAGATCCGGTGCGATGCCGGAGCCGACGGTTAAAGTCCGGATGGAAGAGAACGGTCAAAGGGTGCCCATTCGG
>JBATTI010000116.1:0-14082 GCA_049670445.1 Albidovulum sp.
CCGCTATGTGCTGATCGGGCTGTCGATGGCGGCGATCTTGGCTTGTGCAATGACCCTTGGCGTCTCAAGCTTCGGCTCGGGTGCGATCTATTTCGCCGCCGCCTTCTTTGGCGCCACGACCATGCCGATCTTTTCGGTATCAACCGCACATGGCCACGACTTCGCCAGCGACGAGGAACGGGTAGAGCTTTCTGCCGCCTTCATGTTCCTCTATGCCATCGGCGCCATCGCCTCGCCGCTGATTGCCGCGCAGCTGATCGACAGCTTCGGCGCCTCGGCGATGTTCGTCTTTCTGACGGTTGCGCATCTCATGCTCATCGCATTCGGGCTATTGCGGATGCGCGCGCGCCCCGCGCCGCAAGACCGCACGTCCTATGTGAACATGCCGCGCACATCCTTCTTGATCGGCCGTTTGCTTGGCCGGACGCGGAGCAAACGCTAAAGTGTGGCCGCGCTGACAAGCAAGGATGCCCCGGACGATACGCAAGCCGGTCAGGTTTTTACCCCACACACAGCCAAGTTACTGCTTTGATTTGGCAAAAATGGTGCCCAGGGGCGGAATCGAACCACCGACACGAGGATTTTCAATCCACTGCTCTACCCCTGAGCTACCCGGGCACCGGGAACGGGGCTTCCGTTCGGGTTTCAGCGTTCTAGGCGAGCTTCTGGGCACTGTCCAGAGGCTTTCGGGCAAAAAAATGTGCTTGGATGCGAACGGGTATTTTTGGTTCGCGCCCTAATTTGGCAATTGGCGTTCTTCTTCGCTGCCATCGGCATCAGGCTCGTCATCATGGGCGGGGATCGCATAAGCCCCGGTCAGCCAGCGGCCAAGGTCGACATCAGCGCAGCGCGCTGAACAAAACGGGCGGTATTTCGGGTCGGCGTCACTTTGGCAGATCGGACAGGTCATTTCCCCCCCTTGTTCAGCAGGTCAGTCAAGGCGATACGGTCGCGTTTGCGTTGTATCTCAAAGTTCCCCAAAGGCGTCCAGCCTGCAAGGCTGGTTTCCGCCGCCTCGCCCTTGAAGGCCGCCCTTATCTGCTGGTCCAGGGTGGCACGGTCGCGTTTCGGCATTGGGGCGAAATCAACCAGTATCTGGCCGCCAAGGCCGCGCAGCCGCAGTTGGCGCGGCAATTCACGGGCCGCCGCGATATTGGCCTTCAGGCTTGCGGCAGGCGAGGTATCGGCACCCGTGTTCACATCCACGGCGATCAGCGCGCGCGTGGGTTCAATCGCCATATTGCCGCCGCCCGCCAACGGCACCAGCGGCGTCAGCAAGGCGTCGATCATCTCTTCCACGCCGTGTTGCTCAAACGCCTGATCCCCCTTCGTCACCTCATCCGGGGCGGGATCAGACCAGTCGCGCCATGCCTCTTCATGCGGGCCGGGGGCGTCAACCAGCAGCTCTGGCCCACCGTCAAGATCTCCGGTTACAACCTCGGCCAATGCCCGCAGCTCTTGGATTTCCGCCGCGATCACATCGCTTGCCTCGCCCTCGGCGGCTGACCTTACGATAAGGCCAAAACCGTTTCCCGCCATTGCCGCCGCCGCGATCGTCTCCAGCCGCGCGCGCTCCTCGCTTTCGCGGATGCGGCGCGAGACGTTAAGGCCCGGTGCCGCTGGCGTGACAATCGCCAACCGTCCCTTGAACAAAAGCCGCGTACTGACCGGCAGTGCTTTGCCAGTCTCGCCGCGACCCGAGACCTGTACGATCAAGGATTGCCCCGGCGCCAGCCCGGAGGTTTCGCGCAAGAAGCCCCGGGCACCATCGGCGAGTTTCACGAATATCCCGCCTTGCCCTTTCATCTGCCGGTCAACGACCCCGCGCAAGATTGCTCCGGGCACGAATCCCGCACCATCAGCCGCGGCGATCAGTAAATCATCCAGGCGCCCGTCGGTCACAAGGGCCGCCGCCTCGCGCCCGTGCGTCTGGCCCAATATGATGACCCTGCCCTTCATACCTGCCCCTTTTCCCATGCCTTCTCAAGATCAATGCCTGCCGCGCGCAACAGCTGCGCGGTTTCCGCCAACGGCAATCCGACCACCCCGGTGAAAGAGCCTTGCAGCCACGGGATGAAGGCTCCAAAACGGCCCTGAACGGCGTAACCGCCGGCTTTTCCCTGCCACTCGCCACACGACAGATAGGCATTCACTTCGCCGTCTGACAAAGGTTTGACCTTGACCACGGTATCCACCAGCCGCTCCCATATCCGCCCGCCCCGGCGGACGGCGACGGCTGTCAGTACATGGTGGCGCCGCCCGGACAGGGCCCAAAGAAACTCTGCGGCCTCGCCAGCGGTTTCGGGTTTGCCCAAAATACGGCGGCCAAGGGCCACCGTCGTATCGGCGCAAAGCAGCACTTCGCCCTCACCAAGCGGCAAAGATTGCGCCTTTTCGCGCGCCATCCTTGCCACATAGGGGCGAGGAGCCTCGCCTTTTTGCGGCGTCTCATCAATATCAGGGGCGCGCGTGGCATCAGGTACCAGCCCGATTTGCGCCAGCAATTCAAGGCGTCGCGGGCTTGCCGATCCCAGGATCAGCTTTGGCGCGCTGCCCGTCCTCACGCCATCACTTGAAGCGGTAATTGATCCGCCCCTTCGAGAGGTCATAGGGTGTCATCGTTACCTGAACCTTATCGCCCGCCAAAACGCGGATACGGTTCTTGCGCATCTTTCCTGCCATTGTCGCGATAATCTCATGGCCGTTCTCAAGTTCGACCCTGAATGTCGCGTTTGGCAAAAGCTCGCGCACAACACCCGGAAACTCGAGATCTTCTTCCTTGGCCATGGTCGCTCCTAGCAAAACACCCGGCTTACATGCGCGGGCGCGCCCTAATTGCGCCTGATGCCGTAATATTTCAAGGCCTATATCAGATTTTCCCGGCAACAGTGATATTGTCCAGATGGGGCAATTGCTCCGGCCAATGGGCAAGATTCAACACACCGCCATCCGCACGCACCGCGCGTACCGCCTCTAACGACACATCGGCATATATCCAACCGGGCGCGCCCAAGGCCCCTTCGGCTAGGATACCGGTGGGTGGAAAGCCGTGATCCGGCGGGCCATAGATCGCGGCGCGGCCGGTGTTTTCCTCCATACCGTTGCACCACGGCGCGGCACCCACCACCGGTGCGTGGACAGCAACCATCTGGCATTCCAGCGCGCGGGCCATGGCGCCGACACGCACCCGCGTGAACCCGGCCAAAGCCTCGGTCGCGGAAGGAACCAGCAGCAGCTCTCCCCCGGCTTGGGCGATCGCATGGGCCAACAGCGGGAATTCGCTGTCATAACAGATGGCAACCCCGATCCGGCCAAGGTCTGTCTCAAATACCGTCAGCCCCTCGCCCGGCACCACAAGCCAGTCCTCGCGCTCAAACCGGGTCATCATCACCTTGTCTTGGTGGCCGATCAGCCCTTTTGGGCCGAAAAGGCTGGCGCGGTTGACGGGGCGACCCTTGGCATGGTCAAGCCCGTAAACCGGGCCCGAGCCGGAAAGGATATGGACATTGTGATGCGCTGCCAGCCTTGCGTGCAATGCCTCGGCCGCGGGCTTATGGCGAGCGGTCTCTTGCAGTGCGCCCTCCAGATCCGCAGCCACGGCGGCACCGCCAAGCGAGGCCAGTTCCATCGCGCCATATTCGGGGAAAACCAAAAGCTCGGCACCCTGCCCCGCCGCCTCGGCCACCCAGGCGGAAAGTTTGGCCTCATAGCCCGACCAGTCATCAAACCAGTCAAGCGGATAGGCGGCGGCGGCGATTTTCATTGGCTATAGCTCCCTCATCCAAAACTGCATCGTCTTGGCGGTTTCATCTGCTTCATCAAGGTCTTTCCACGCATATTCCGCAAGCGCCCCGGAAAGCGGCGCATAACCACGCTTTTCCCAAAACCCGTCAAGCGGACGGTAGTTGGGCGGATGCATGGGGTGATCATCGGGGCGCGATACCCGGCAAAAGGCGCAGTAGCGACGCCCGATTGCGCGGGCCTTTGCCTCGCGCAGATCAAAGAAGGCATGGCCAAGCCCGCGCCCGCGATATTCCGGCAGCAAGACCGATTCCGCGCAGTAAAAGATATCGTGCAGATCCAGCCCCGTTTCGGCGAAGGCCGCGCCAAATTCATCGCCATGATCTTCCATCGGCGTGCCGGTTGCCGCCCCCACCAGCCGCGCGCCGTCAAAGGCCCCGATGACAATCGCATTCGGACTGTTCTTATAGGTCGCAAGATAGCGCCGCTCGTAATCAAGATCGCCGTCGTAAAGGTAGGGCCAGTCGCGAAACACCGCGATCCGAAGCCGCGCGACATCATCGATGCAGGCGGCAAATCCTTCCGGGCTCAGAACCTCGGCGCGGGTTTTCATGAGACCTGCCTGATCCAGTCTTGCAGATTATAATAGGTCGTCACGCGGGTGATCTTGCCGTCCTTGAGGGTGAAGAATCCCCCGGCGGCCAGAACATATTTCTGCCCGCGCGCCTCGGGCAGGCCGGGGTCGGTTTTCAGATAGGTTCCGTTGACCGTGAATTCGGCAGCACCGCGCGTGCCGCCCGCGCCAGAAAAGACCACGATATCGGTTAGATTTTCGCTGTAGGTCGCGCTCATATGGCGGCAAAATTCGACGAAGGCCTGCTTGCCCAAACGGGTTTCGCCCTCATTCACATTATGGGCGAAATCATCGTGGAGCGTGGCCAGCATTCCATCAATATCGCCCCGGTTAAAGGCCGCATAATAAGCTTCGATCGTGGCAAGGGTCATGTGCAGCCTTTCGAGGAGTTTCACGGGGTTTTCACAGTGAAAATATTTTCAACCATCTGATTTATAACGATTTACGATTTCATATTAACCAAATCTTAACCGTTTTCACCAGATTTCAATCCATGCCTATCCGATCCCGTGGGGGCCAGGCAAGATGGCGGCTCCCCTACCCGCCCCCTACGCCCCCCTGCGCACCCCTGCGCACCCCTACGCGCCCCCGCCCCGCGACACGCCGCAAAAAGCCGCAAAAAGCCTGCACGACGCTTGGCGAGGCTTCCTTATTCTGCGCGTACCTGCTTGAATATGCGCAGGATGGCTGCAGCACTTGCCCCAGCGCTTCAGGGGCAAGAAATTCAGCGCTGACAGCCCGGAAGGGACATATCCATGCCAGACCTTGGCCAAACAGATGTGAAAATCCGGCAACTTGCACCGGCGGATGCGACCATCTGGCGCGATATAAGGCTGGAGGCTTTGGCGCGCGAGCCTGAGCAGTTTTCGGCCCTTCACGCCGATTGGGTGGCGCGGCCCCTGGCCGATTTTGCGGATATGATTGGCAAGATGCGCATCTGGGCAGCACTTGCGGAGGGGCGGGCTGTGGCGGTGGCGGCCCTCTATTGCGACCATGACAGGCGCGATATTGTCTCGCTTATGGCCGTCTATACCCGCCCTGAGGCGCGCGGCATGGGATATGCCCAGCGCCTGATTGCCACGGCAGAGGCAGCGGCGCGCGCGAGCGGGGCCAAGGAATTGCGCCTGAATGTGCGCGCGGCCAACCCCGCCGCACGCGGGCTTTACGCGGGTTTGGGCTTTTGCGAAATACCGGCCGAAGCCGCGCCATCTTGCAGCAAATGCGAGATCACCATGGCAAAGCCGATCTAACGGGCCTTGAGCGTTGGGGTGGGCTTGGCTAAAGGGGGCGGGAAGGGATTTTCGCCAATGCCGCAGTTTTTGAATTCCAGCGCCCCGGACTTTGAGCAAGCCTTTGCGGCCCTTTTGGGCATGAAGCGCGAAGACAGCCCCGATGTCGATGCCGACGTGGCCCAGATCATTGCCGATGTGCGCGCGGGGGGGGATGCGGCGGTGATCGCACTTACCGCCAAATTCGACCGGCTGAACCTTACCCCCCAGACGCTTGCGTTTTCGCCGGACGAAATAGAGGCTGAATGCGCCAAGGTTTCGCCGGATGATCGCGCCGCGCTTGAACTGGCCGCCGACCGTATCCGCGCCTATCACGCCCGCCAGATGCCCGAAGATCAGCGTTGGACCGACGCTGCGGGGGCAAGCCTTGGCTGGCGCTGGGGGCCGGTTTCGGCGGCGGGGCTTTACGTGCCCGGAGGTTTGGCCTCTTACCCGTCATCGGTTTTGATGAATGCGCTGCCGGCCAAGGTGGCCGGGGTCGAACGGCTGGTGATCGCCTGCCCGACGCCTGATGGCGTGGTCAACCCGTTGGTGCTTTTTGCCGCCAGGCTTGCCGGGGTTGATACGGTTTACCGCATCGGAGGGGCACAGGCGATTGCGGCCCTTGCATATGGCACCGACACCATTCGCCCGGTTGACAAGATAACCGGCCCCGGCAACGCCTATGTGGCGGCGGCAAAGCGCCGGGTGTTCGGGCGGGTTGGCATCGACATGATCGCGGGCCCATCAGAAATTCTGGTGATTGCGGATAGGGATAATGATCCGGACTGGATCGCACTTGATCTGCTGGCCCAGGCCGAACATGACCAAAGCGCGCAGTCGATCCTTATGACCGATGATGCGGCCTTTGGGCAGGCCGTGGCACAGGCCGTTGAAAAGCGCCTTGAAACGCTTGAGCGGCGCGCCATTGCCGCCGTATCCTGGCGCGACAATGGTGCGATTATCACCGTGCGGGATCTGGCCGAGGCGGCAGCGCTTTCAAACCGCATCGCCCCTGAACATCTGGAACTCTGCGTGGCCGACCCCGAGGCACTTGCACGCCTGACCATCCATGCGGGGGCGATCTTTTTGGGTGCCTGGACGCCCGAGGCGATCGGCGATTATGTCGGCGGCCCCAATCACGTGTTGCCCACCGCGCGTTCGGCGCGGTTTTCGTCGGGCTTGTCGGTGATGGATTTCCTTAAACGCACCACGATTGCGCAGATGACACCCGCAGCCCTTGCCGCCATCGGCCCCGCCGCCGAACGCCTTGCAACGTCAGAAAGCCTTGAGGCGCATGGCCTTTCGGTGCGCGCCCGGCTTGACCATTTAAATGACAAGGACACTTGACGTGACCCCTCCAGATGGCGCTTTTGGGCCAGACAAAGACGACGGAGCAAGATCGATGACGCGCATTTGCCATATCGAGATCGATGATCGCGGCTTGCCCGCGCCGACCCCGGAGATTGAGCAGGAACGCAAAGTCGCGATCTTTGATCTGCTTGAAGACAATTCCTTCGCGCTTCCGGCCAAGAATGGTGCAACCCCCGAGGGGCCGTTTCGGCTGGCGCTGGCGATCCGCGACAAGCGGCTGGTGTTTGATCTGACCGGTGAGAACGCCGGAAAAATCACCGAATTTCATCTGAGCCTTGGGCCGTTCCGGCAGGTTGTGAAGGATTACTTTCAGATCTGCGAAAGCTATTTTGAAGCGGTCAAGCGCCTGCCGCCCGCCCAGATCGAGGCCATCGACATGGCACGGCGCGGCATTCACAATGAAGGTGCGCGGGTGCTGCAAGAGCGGCTGGAGGGCAAGGCGGAACTTGATATCGACACGGCGCGGCGTTTGTTCACGCTTATCTGCGTCTTGCATTTCGGGGGCTGAATTGGGCGCGGACAAGCTTCCAAGTTCGGTTCTGTTTTGCTGCGATCACAACGCGGTCCGTTCGCCCATGGCCGAGGGCATGATGAAGAAATACTACGGCCATGCGGCCTATGTGCAATCGGCCGGTGTCAAAAGCGATATGGAGATCGACGGTTTTTCCATCGCCGTTTGCGCCGAATTGGGGATAGAGCTGTCGCGCCACCGCTCGCGCAGTTTTGATGAGATGCAGCAATGGGGCGATGATCTTTCGGGGTTTGATCTTGTCGTTGCCCTGTCGCCCGCAAGCCAAAGGCAAGCGCTTGAGTTTACGCGGTTTTTCCACCTTGAGGTGGAGTATTGGCCGATCCTTGACCCCACGGGCATTGGCGATGCGCGCGAGGCCAAGCTTGCCGCCTACCGGCAGGCGCGCGATCAGATAAGAGAACGGATGATCCAGCGCTTTGGGCCGCCGGTGACCGGCGCCTAGCAAAAAACAGGCGCGCCCCCAAGGTTACTGCGGATGGTCCGGCACATGGCCGGAGGGCGCCACATAGGGGCGGGTGACATCCTTGAGCGTGAGGTTCAGGCATTCAGCCTCGGCCTTGATCGCGCCGTCACCGGCCAGCGTCAAAACCACGCGCCCGGTGCCGTCCTCGCCCGGCTCCCAGGTCAGCGACAGGATCGACAAGACCGTATCGGCATCGCCGCGTTCAATCCCTTGCGAGGCCACGGCGCGCACATCGCCGATCGCCAGCAACGCGCGCACCCGTTCATAGGGGCGCTTGCCGGTTTCGGCGGCGGCGCGGTCTTCCCAGCGAAAGCGATTGATCAGCAAGGCCAATGTCGCGGCCTTGCGGTCCCAGCGCATTTCGCTGGCGGGCAGCACCGCGTCCTGGATCAGTGCCGACATGACCGCGACGTCTTCGGGCGCTTCGGCCCTTAAGACCAGCGCCTGTTCAGCCCCATCCGCGAAATTTGCATCTGTCACTGGCTTACTCTTCCTTGATCCGTTCGATCTGCGCACCGCAGGCCGACAGCTTTTCTTCTACCCGCTCATAGCCGCGGTCAAGGTGATAGACGCGTTTGACCAGTGTTTCCCCTTCGGCGGCCAGCCCCGCAAGGATCAGCGATACGGACGCGCGCAAATCGGTGGCCATCACCGGCGCGCCCTTAAGCTGGCCTACCCCGGTCACTGTGGCATGGCCGCCATGCACGTCGATCTGGGCGCCCATACGCATCAGTTCGGGCGCATGCATGAATCGATTCTCAAAAATGGTTTCTTCCAGAACGCTGGTGCCATCGGCCGTGCACATCAGCGCCATCATCTGGGCTTGCAGATCGGTGGGGAAACCCGGAAAAACCTCGGTCTTCACATCGACCGCATGGGCACGACCGTTTGAGCGTGCAACTTTGAGGCCTGCCTTGGTCTCGGTGATCACCATCCCGGCTTCCTCGAGCTTTTCGCAAAACGCCGGCAAAAGCGCGCGGCGGCCGCCCAAAAGTTCAACCTCGCCGCCGGCAATCGCAGGGGCGATCATATAGGTGCCAAGCTCAATCCGGTCGGCCACGACCTGATGGGTCGCACCATGCAGGCGCGTGACGCCCTCGATGGTGATGGTGCCGGTCCCTTCGCCCTCAATATGGGCCCCCATGGCGCGCAGGCATTTGACCAGATCGACGATCTCGGGCTCGCGCGCGGCATTGTTCAAAACCGTCGTGCCTTTGGCCAAAGTCGCCGCCATCACGATGTTTTCGGTGGCCCCGACCGAGGCGAAGCGCTGATCAATCACGGCACCTTTCAGGCCCCCCGGCGCATCGGCATGCAAATAGCCGTCCTTAAGCTCGATCACCGCGCCCAAAGCCTCAAGCCCCGAGATATGCAGATCCATCGGGCGCGCGCCAATCGCACAGCCGCCGGGCAAAGACACAACGGCCTGCCCTGCCCTTGCCAGCAAGGGCCCAAGCACCAGATTTGACGCGCGCATCTTGCGCACAATCTCATAATCCGCGGTCAGATTGGTCAGGTCATGCGAAGAAAGCGCCAGAACCTGGCCGCCCTGCATGGTCGTCACCTCGGCCCCCAGCGATTGCAACAGCTGGGTCATGGTCTTGATATCCGACAAGCGCGGCGCATTGGTCAGCGTCAGCGGCTCGTCACTCAGCAAAGTTGCGGGCATCAGCGCGAGGCATGCATTCTTGGCCCCCGCGATGGGGATCGCCCCCTTAAGTTCGGCGCCACCGCGCACCAATATTGAATCCATCTGCCTGCCTCAGCTTTCTTTTTCTTCTATCGGCTCTTCGCCGCCATCCACCGTCGCGTCATCGCGCGCCCGCGCCTGCGCCTTACGGCGTTGCAAATTGGCCCGCAATGCCGCCTTGCGCCGTTCGTCGCGGGCAGAGGCTGCGGAATTTTTGCCTGTCTTGGGTTCCATGCGCCCTTCCTAACCCGGAAGCCCGAAAGGGTCCAGATTGCGCTTGCGCAAAGATTCTTTTCCGTCTAACACGCGGCCCACACCAGCATGCTGTGGTAGCTCAGTGGTAGAGCACACCCTTGGTAAGGGTGAGGTCGAGAGTTCAATCCTCTCTCACAGCACCATTTCACACTTTTCGTTGTGAAGACAGGTTAATGCCCTGAAAGGTAAGGTCAATTTGAGGCCCCATCGGCACAATGCCGGTTGGGTTGATCGTGGCATGGCTGCCGTAATAATGCTTCTTGATATGGTCCATATGCACCGTCGCGGCCACGCCGGGTTGCGCCAGGAGGTCGCGAAGATAGGCGGAAAGGTTCGGGTAATCGGCAATCCGGCGCAGGTTGCATTTGAAATGCCCGACATAGACCGGATCAAAGCGGATCAGCGTGGTGAACAAGCGCCAGTCGGCTTCGGTGATCTTGGGCCCGGTCAGATAGCGATGCTTGCCCAATATGTCTTCCAGCCAGTCCAATGTCTCAAACAGGGGCACGACCGCTTCTTCATAGGCGTGCTGGGTCGTGGCGAAGCCCGCCTTGTAGACGCCGTTGTTGACGGTGTCATAGATGCGGGCGTTCAGCGCATCGATCTGGGCGCGCAGGGCGTGCGGATAGTAATCACCCGGCGCCGCCCCGATGGCATCGAAGGCAGAGTTGAGCATGCGGATAATCTCGGGCGATTCGTTGGACACGATGGTTGCGGTCTTCTTGTCCCAAAGCACCGGAACCGTCACGCGCCCCGAATAATCGGGCCTGGCCGCCGTATAGACCTGATAAAGAAACTTTGCCCCGTTGATGCTGTCCGCAACAACCCCGTCACCGGGCGCGAAGGTCCAGCCGTTCTCGGCCATATGCCAGTGCACGACGGAAAGCGAGATCATGTCCTGGAGCCCCTTGAGCGCACGAAAGATCAAGGTGCGGTGCGCCCAGGGGCAGGCATGGGAGACGTAAAGGTGGTAACGCCCTGCCTCGGCCTCAAATCCGGCGGTGCCGCTGGGCCCGGCGCTGCCATCTGGCGTGATCCAGTTGCGAAACTGCGGTGCTTTGCGCTCAAAACGCCCGCCGGTTTCTTTGGTGTCATACCATTGATCGACCCAATGCCCGTCTTGCAAAAGCCCCATGATCACTCCTTCTACAAGGTCTTGTCGGCCTTTTCGGGTTCAGGCCTTTTCGGGTTCAGGCCTTTTCGGGTTCGGGCCTTTTCGGGTTCAGGCCTTTTTGGTTCAGGCCTTTTCGGGTTCAGGCCTTTTTGGATCGGGCCGTCTTGGTGGCGGCCGGATGGATGACGGGTTCTGCCGCCTCCAGCGCATCAAGGCGTGCCTTCAGCGCCTGGTTTTCCTCGCGGGCTTTTTGGGCCATGGCCCGCACCGCGTCAAATTCATCGCGGGTGACGAAATCGCGGTCGGCAAGCCAGCGGTCCATCCAGCCTTTCATGGCTGTCTCGGCCTCGGTTCGCGCGCCTTGGGCGACGCCCATGGCATTGGTCATCAGCTTGGACATATCGTCTAGAAACTTGTTTTGGCCTTGCATCGCGGGGCCTCCTTTGGGCTAAGCGGCTTTGACCCTATATGCTTATGCGCGCGCAAAACCTCAAGGTCAGCCTTGCCGGTTGTTGACTTCGCCGCATGGGCGCGGTCAATCAGGCGCGATAGAATGGAGACGCAATGCAGGCCATCATCCAATTCCCCGAAATCTCGAACGAGATTTTCGCAATCAACCTCTTTGGCCGCGAATTTGCGCTGCGCTGGTATGCGCTGGCCTATCTGGCCGGGCTGATTGCGGGGTGGCGGATCATTGTCGGGCTGATGCGGCGGCCGGGGCTGTGGCCCGATAACCGCGCCCCGATGGAGCCTGCCCGGGTTGAGGATTTGCTGACGGCGATCATCTTGGGGGTGGTTCTGGGGGGGCGTCTGGGCTTTGTGATGTTTTACCAGCCTGCGTATTACATGGCCAATCCGGCTGCCATATTGAAGGTCTGGGAAGGCGGCATGTCCTTTCATGGCGGGTTCCTGGGGGTTGTGGTGGCGGGGCTGTGGTTTTGCCGCCGGCGCCAGATCCCGGCCCTGCAACTGGCCGATGCGATGGCCTTGGTGGCCCCGATCGGGCTGTTCTTCGGGCGGGTTGCAAATTTCATCAACGCCGAACTTTGGGGCCGCCCGTCTGAGCTGCCTTGGGCGGTGGTCTTTCCCGGACAAGCGGCACAAGACTGCCCTGATGCCTTGCCCGGTGCCTGCGCGCGCCACCCAAGCCAGCTTTATGAAGCCGGATTGGAGGGGGTGCTGCTAGGGTTGATATTACTGCTGATGATGCGCGGCGGTGCCCTGAAGCATCCGGGGCGGATTACCGGGGTTTTCCTTTTGGGCTATGGGTTGGCGCGGTTTGTGGTTGAATTCGTGCGTCAGGCGGATGGGCAATTCATCACCCCCGACAACCCCATGGGCCATGTGTTTGGCGCGGCAGGCCTTGGCCTGTCGATGGGGCAGCTGTTGAGCCTGCCGATGATCGGCGCGGGGCTATGGCTGTTGCGGCGGGCGAAGGGCGCATGAACGCGCTGGCCGACATTCTGGCCGCGCGGATCAAGGCCGATGGCCCGATGACACTGGCCGATTACATGGGGGCGTGCCTTTTGCACCCCGATCATGGCTATTACACCACCCGCGACCCTTTCGGGCAGGCGGGCGATTTCACCACGGCCCCCGAAATCAGCCAGATGTTTGGCGAATTGCTGGGGCTTTGTCTGGCGCAGACCTGGATGGATCAAGGCAGGCCGCCCCGGATCGTTCTTGCCGAAATCGGTCCCGGCCGCGGCACGCTGATGGCCGATATGCTGCGCGCCATCGGCAAGGTGCCGGGGCTGAGGGAAGCGGCATGCGTGCATCTGATCGAGGCCTCAGACAGCTTGCGCCGGATCCAGGCGCAAGTGCTGCAAGGTCAGGGCGCAATCTGGCACGATGATATCGCGACCCTGCCCGAAGCGCCGCTTTATCTGGTCGCGAATGAGTTTTTCGACGCCCTGCCCATTCGCCAGTTTCAACGCGCCGATGCGGGGTGGAGCGAACGACGGGTCGGCTTGCGCGCTGATATGCTTGGCTTTGGCCTGACCCCGCCGGCCCCATACCCGCCCCTTGCCGCCCGGCTGGCAGACACCAACCCCGGTGATATCGTCGAGCTGTGCCCCGCCCTGCCCGGCATTGCGCAAAACATCGGCACAAGAATCGCCAGACACGGCGGGGCCGCGTTGATTGTGGATTACGGTGATTGGCAGTCGCTGGGCGATACCTATCAAGCCGTGCAAGCGCACCGGCCGGTTGACCCATTCGCCACGCCCGGTGCCGCCGATCAAACCGCCCATGTCGATTTCGAAGCCCTTGCGCTTGGCTTCACCACCGCTGGTGGCAAAGCCACCGCCATGACACCACAGGGCGTGTTTCTGGAACGGCTGGGCATTGCCGCGCGCACCCGAACCTTGGCGCAAAAGCTAAGCGGAGAGGCCCTTGCCAGCCATCAGGCCGCGTATCGGCGCTTGACCGATCCGTCAGAAATGGGACAGTTGTTCAAAGTGATCGCCTGTCACCCGGCGCATCTGCCGCCGCCACCCGGACTGGACCCGTGCTGAATGCTGACCGCTCTTGAACTTTTGACCCATGATGCGCTTGCCCCGTTCAAGCATGGGTTCTTCACGCGCAAGGGCGGTGCGTCTTCGGGGATATTTCAGGGGCTGAACTGCGGGCAAGGCTCTTCCGATCAATCCGAAGTGGTGGGTATCAACCGTGAACGCGTGGCGATGCGTATGGATGTCAGCCCTGACGCGCTGATCGGTGTGCATCAGGTTCATTCGCCCGATGTGGTTACGGTTACGGGCCCCCTTGCCGGCCCGCGGCGCGCCGATGCATTGGTGACCGCAACGCCCGGTCTGGCGATCAGCGTTTTGACCGCCGACTGCCAGCCGGTGCTGTTTGCCGATGCCCGCGCAAAGGTTGTGGGCGCGGCCCATGCCGGGTGGCGCGGGGCGCTTTTGGGGGTGCTGGAGGCGACGGTTGATGCGATGGAGGCCCTGGGGGCCAGGCGCGAACATATCCACGCGGTCATCGGCCCGGCGATCAGCCAGCGC
>JBATTI010000117.1:0-32848 GCA_049670445.1 Albidovulum sp.
CGTGATGGGCCTGCCGCGCCCCTTGCATGCGACATTGCTTAAACTCGCGACGGTGGAGGGCGATGTTCTAAGCAAGATCGCCTATCAATATACGCTGGTGCCACCTGCCGACATATTGGCGAAACACGGCCAGTTCAGCGGTGATGAGCGGTCTGAAATGGCGGCGGCGAACAGGATGCCGGTGCCGCGCACCATCCATCAGATATGGGTTGGGCCCAACCCTCCCCCGGTGACAACCCTTGCCTGGCAGACGCATGCCAAGCGCCATGAATACGGTTACAAACTGTGGCGCGAGGATGATCTGCGCGCCATTGGCGTGGATCAAAACCCGGTCTTCGCCGCGATGCTGGAACGTGGCGATATGCCCGGTGCGGTTGATGTGGCACGCTATATCGTCTTGCAGCAACTGGGCGGGATATATCTAGATTGTGATTGGTATCCGGCGCGAGAGGATATCAGCTTTCACCACCGGCTTTCGCTTATCGGGTTGAACGTCATTGCAGAGGATATCCCGCGCGATACTGGTGCGGGCAGCGTCTTGCTGAGCAACGCATTGATCGCGGCACCCAAGGGGCATCCGGCCATCAGCCGCATTCTGACCGCCCTGCCCGAGGTCTTGCACACCATGCCCGACGCACCTGCATGGTGGTCAACCGGGCCGCTGCTTTTCACCGTGGTTTGCCGGGGCGGGGCGGTTACCATCGCCGACAGCGCGCTTGTTGCACGAAGTGCTGCCACCGATGCGTCACTGCCCGAGGTGGAGGCGCTATGCGCCGAAGTGCAGGCGGAAGATGGCGGGCTGCTGGTGGCATGGAAACCTTGGTAGACGCCGCCCAAGGCGCTTACCGGTAAGGGTCCGCCGCGTCGCGCAGCCCATCCCCCATGAAGTTGAAGGCAAGAACCACCAGGAACACCGGCAGCATCGGCAACAACAGCCATGGGTAAAAGGCGATCACACTGACGTCACGCGCCTCGGTCAGCAAGATACCCCAGCTGGTGATCGGCGGGCGCAAGCCAAGACCAAGAAAGCTGAGCGCGGTTTCACCCAAGATCATACCCGGAACCGAAATGGTCGCCGATGCGATCAGATGCGACATGAAACCCGGGATCAGATGCCTGCGAATAATCCTTGGGCTGCGCGCGCCCATCAGCTGCGCGGCCAGCACGTAATCTTCCTCGCGCAGCGCGAATAGTTTGGAGCGCACGGCACGCGCCAGCCCGGTCCAGTCCAGCATGCCCAGAATGATGGTAATGCCGACATAGATCAAAATCGGGCTCCAGGTGACCGGCATGATCGCGGCAAGCGCCAACCACAAGGGAATGCTGGGGATAGATTGCAAAACCTCAATCACCCGCTGCACGACAAGGTCAACGACGCCGCCATGATACCCCGCCAGCCCTCCGATCACGATGCCCAGCACGAAACTGACGGTGACGCCGATCAGGCCAATGGTCAGCGATATGCGCGCCCCGTAAAGCATGCGGCTAAGCATGTCGCGACCCAAACGGTCTGTCCCCAACAAGAAGGCCTGTCCGCCTTCTGCCGGGCACATCAGGTGGATGTTGCTGTCGACAACACCCCAAAATTTGTAGTCGTCCCCCCGGCAAAAGAACCGCAACGGCTGCACATCTGATCGGTCTTCGGTATAGACGCGCTTCAGATGTTCCATATCCAGCGACGATGTTCGCCCATAGACGAAGGGCCCCACAAAGTGACCATCGTCAAACAGATGCACCTGCTGCGGCGGGGCATGGATGAAATCAATGTTGCGGGTGCTCATATGATAGGGCGCCAGAAACTCGATGATCGTGATCATCGCATAAAAAGTCAAAAGAAACACCGCCGAGATCAGCGCCAGACGGTGGCGGCGGAACTTCCACCACATCAACCGCAGTTGTGACGCCTTGTGAACCCGCTCTTGTTCAGCGGTCATGACGGTTACGGATTGGGCATCGAACGGTTCATCCGACACAAAATGCGGCAGCGGCGCGCCGGGTTCGGGAAGCCAACTGCTCATTTCGAACTCCCGCCCTGAAGCCTGATCCGCGGATCAAGGAAGGCCAGCGCTATATCCGAAACCAGCACCCCGATCACAGTCAAGAACGCCAGGAACATCAAAAATGACCCGGCCAGATACATGTCCTGGCTTTGCAAAGCCTTGATCAGCATCGGCCCAGTGGTTTCCAACGACAAAACAATCGCGGTGATCTCGGCCCCCGAAATGAGAGAGGGCAGGATCGAACCAATATCAGAGATAAAAAAGTTCAACGACATGCGGAACGGGTATTTCATCAAGGTACGAAAGGGGCTTAGCCCCTTGGCCCGGGCGGTGACGACATATTGTTTTTGCAATTCATCCAGCAGATTGGCGCGTACCCTGCGGATCATGCCCGCAGTCCCGCCCGTGCCGATAATGATGACCGGTATCCAAAGATGTTCGAGAATGGATTTGAACTTTTCCCACGACATCGGCTGACCCAGAAAGCTTTCGTCCATCAAATGCCCGATTGATGTGCCGAACCACAGATTGGCGAAATACATCAAGATCAGCGCCAGCATGAAGTTGGGAATGGCCAGCCCCATCAGGCCCAGGAACGTCAGGCCATAATCGCCCCAGCTGTATTGATGCGTCGCCGAATAGATGCCGATCGGAAAGGCAAGCAGCCAGGTGAAAAGGATCGTCACGAACGACACCAATATGGTCAGCCACATCCGCTCGCCAACCACTTCGCTGACCGGCAGTCGATATTCGAAGGAATAACCGAAATCACCGACCAGCATCCCTCCCGCCCAATGCAGATAGCGCAAAGGCGCTGGCTGATCAAAGCCGTAACGGGCGCGCAATGCCTCTATCTCGGCCAGATCGGCGGCCTCGCCCATCGCGCGCAGTTCTGACACGTAACTTTCGAAAAAGTCGCCGGGCGGAAGTTCGATGATGGTGAATACCAAAAGCGAAATCAGCACAAGCGTCGGGATCATGATGGCGGTGCGCCAAAGAATATACTTCAGCATCCTCAGGTCACCCCATCAAGCCAGAAGGTATCGGGCTGGTAGACGCCAAGGTAAGAGGTGGGCGAAAACCCGTAAAGCCCCTCTTCAGGTACGTTTTGCAGGCGCGATGTCCACATCACGGGCTGCAATGTACTGTTCACGACGCCAATCGAATAGGCTTCATGGGCGTGGATGGACAGCATCCGATGCCAGATCTTTTCTCGCGCCGCGAACGTGTCAGACACGCCCCATTCATTGAACAGCGCCAGAAGTTCCTCAACCTCGGGCAGATCGGGCGGATGGCCCTGTTCGCCCCTGGAAATGTAGTGCATGCCCCAAAGAGGCCATTGCAATTGATCATCAGCGGTGGGCGCCAGACCGGCGGGCGACATGTCTGCCGTGGGCACGCCATTGTCGATACCGCCCCAGACCGACATCATCGTCTCGCCCGATCTGGCGCGGCTGCGGAAAAGATCGCGCTGCGAGACACGGGTGAAAAGCTTGATACCGATCTCTAGCCAATGATCCGAGATAAGTTCAAGCACATCGGTTTCCAGCGTACTTTCGCCAGCGGATTCCACAATAATATGTGCAGGCCGGCCATCAGGCAAAAGCCTGATCCCGTCCTCATCACGCTGATCAAGCCCGGCTGCATCCAAAAGGGCATTGGCGGTGGCGGGGTCATGCTCTGTCCAGGCATTGGCGTATTCGGGCTTGTAAAGCGGGCTTTCGGGAAGCACCGTATCCGTGCTTTCCTTGGCCAAGCCAAAGAACGACACCATGTTGATTTCGCGCCGGTTGATCGCCAAAGACAAGGCGTGGCGCACATTGCGGTCACGAAACACCGCGCGCCAGCCAAGATCATTGCAATTCAGATTGGGCAAAAGCGCCACGACCGAGCCCTTGGTAAGCTTCCACAAAGCGACCCGGACCGGGTGCACTTTCTCGGCGGCCTTCAAATAGCGGTAGTCATCAAAAGCGAGACCCTGAACTTGCAAATCGGTTTCGCCCGCGCCGGTCTTGGCGGCAATGATCGTGGCCGAACTTATGTTCAGAAGAAACCTGTCGATATAGGGCAGCTGCACGCCCGCTTCATCAACCCGGTGGTAGTATTTGTTGCGCTTGAACACATATTGATCGGCGGGCGGAAGGGTGGTGTTCACCCATGGATCAAGGGTCGGAAGATCGGGATTTTCAGGGCGGTAGCTGCGCGACATTTTTGTATGCAGATCCGCCCAGGTCTCGACCCGTTGCTGTTCGACCAGCGCCGAAAGGCGAATGGGATCCTGATATTTCTGGTGGAACTGCTGCATATAGGCCGCTGGCATAGCGATCACCAGCGCCTGGGGCGCGGCCAGGCCTGGCAAGAAAACAGGGTTTGGGTAGTCCCAAGAATAGCGCACCGTCAGATCATCAAGCACTTCAAACTGCGGCGGCTTGCCTTGCGCCAACAATTCGCGGGGCAGGCCGCCGGGGCGCAGATCCTTGTCGTTGTGGACGTCTTCCCAGCAATATCTGAAGTCATCGGCGGTAAACGCACTGCCGTCAGACCAGCGATGGTTTGGGCGAAGATGGAAAGTGAATATCCGATCCTCTACCGTCACAACGCGTTCGACGATATCGGGCTGAAGGTTCAGATCGGCATCATACCCCACCAGCCGTGCATATCCATAAATCGTCATCAACCGGATATCTTTTTGCCCGCCGATCAACATCCGCAACGTACCGCCACGCTGGCCCGGCATGCGGCCCGATGCGGCGAGGTTAATCACACGCGGCACGTCGGGCAGCGGATTTTCTACGTCAGGAAGGCTATCGGCGATCAGTTGCGAGCCATCATCCTCAGCCGCAGTCGCCTGCGCCCACAAGGCGCGTGGCGCCAAGAGCGCCGAGACAGTTCCAAGAAGTGCGCGGCGACCAATCATAGGCGCCCGAAAATCACAAGCAGCCTACTGGCCCAGATCCACCCCAAAAATCCCACCCTGCTCTCCAAATGTTCAAAGTCGGATCTATCAAATGCTGGCGATTTGCCTGCCGCATCATGCAGCAAACGTTTTCGGCCAAATGCAATTTCCAAGGACCAGAACGAAACTTGCCCAAAGCCTAACCGACAGCAATTTGGCTGTCTACCGTGATCCGGTCACATCGGGCTGGCTGTTCGTTCTTTCAATTCATGAGTCCAAGCGCCTTACCGTTTCAGTTTTCCCGACAAGCGCGTTGCGATGCAGCAAGATAAGTTCTTCCGCCTGCGAGTGCTTTTGGTCAAATCCGAAGGTCATGTCAGTTGCGCCGTCGCAAGCCATGTTCTTGGGGCCGGGCAAGAAAACCGAAACCGTCTCGGGCACGCCGCGCAACTCTTCTTGCCCTGCAAAAAGCCAGTCACCGTCGCAATAATCTTTGAACATCTCACTGGCGACAATCGGGTGGTTGAATTTCTTCGTCAAACTCTCCAGCCGCTGCACTTCATTTACGGCCGCGCCAAAGGCCGAAAACGTCAGGCGGCTTTGCAGCCCGACATTGCCATACATGACATTGCCGACATGAAGGCCTATTCCAAATCTGATCTTCTCAAGGCCCCTCTCAGCCCGGTTTTGGTTCAGCGCTTGCATCCGTATGACAGCGGCTCTTGCCGCATTCATCGCCGCGCGCGCTGCGGTTTGCGACGCAAGCTTTTGCCGCTCGCACGGATAAACCGCCAAGAACCCGTCACCCACAAAGCTGAGTATTTCGCCACCATCGCGATTAAACGGTGTGGCGACCGCGTCAAAGAATTCATTCAACGTGTCGATGAAAACCTGCCGCCCGCCATTTTCCGCAAGTGCGGTAGAACTGCGCATATCGACCATGACCAACGCGGCGCGCACCGTTTCCCCATCGCCGCGGCGGATCTGCCCCGACAGCACGCGTTCACCCGCGTTACCGCCCAGATAGGTCGTCAGCATATTGCCTGCCAGTTTGCGCAAAACAGCCATTTGGGCCGCGACGGCAAAGTTGTTTTGGATATGCAGCAAGGCCTTGATCATTTCCTCGCTGAAGCCTTCAGCAGCGTCGGTTGACCAAGACCCAAGCATGCCCTTTTCTTCGGCATCGCCAAAAGATTGCTTGAACGCCAGATAGTCGGTGATGCCCAAATGTTTGATATCCTCAAAAACCGGAAACTCGGGCGGGTCGTTGGGGCTGATGCGTCGGCGCAGGTGGCTTAGGTTCTTGCTGACAAGCTGGTAATAGGGGCTGGAGAGATAGCGTTCGGGCGGACCTTTCTTTGTATCCATATTATACCCCTCACTCTCGACCGGCTGCCCCCTGAGCCAGGTAAAGCCAAGCGCGGTATAAAGCGGATGCAACATGGAGAAGGTTACATGCACCCGTGCAAGCGGGATACCGATTGCAGAAAGCCGCTCGCATATACCACAGGTGATCGTCTCAAGATCACTGCCATTCAGGGCGGATTGCCTTAGCCAGTTTGAGATCCCATCAATCAGGGTTCTTGAAATTTCTTGGCGCGACGCATCCATGGGTGATCCTACTGTGGCTTGTTTGCCTTCAAAGCTTGGGAAACTGACCGGTGGCCCAAGAAATTTCGCCGGTGGGAACAAACATCCCGTCACCGCCGTTGCCCAAGAGATAGGGCAGCACAGCCCAATGTCAAATCTGCGCGGCAAGCAAATCCTGCGATGTCATCCCAAACCGACCCGAAGCGCTGCCGAACATTTGATCTCACTTGCGCGTTTGAGCGGTATCCACGGACAAGGAAGGTCGCTATCACTTCCATATGGGAATGTCCGAAGAAACCCAGTTTTTGTCCGCACTGCCGCGCTTTCTTGAGTTTGAGGGGGTTGCGGATTTCTCTCATTACCGGGCCTTGCCGGATGGCTGGGCCTTGGCACTGGCCGATATTGTGGATTCAACCGGCGCCATTGCCTCTGGCCGGTATAAAATGGTGAATATGGCTGGCGCATCGGTCATCACCGCCGTGCTCAATTCGCTGCAACGCCCCGAGTTACCGTTTGTTTTTGGCGGTGATGGCGCGTTTGTCGCGGTGCCGCCGTCTGGCATCAAGGCCGCAGCCATCGCCTTGGGGCAGGTCCGGACCTGGGTCGAAGACAACTTTGGCTTGCAAATGCGCGCGGCGGTGGTTCCGCTTGCGGATATTCGCGCGGCCGGGCTGGATGTCACGGTGGCTGAGTTTCAGGCAAGTACTGAAGTATCCTACGCGATGTTTGCCGGCGGCGGCGCAAGTTGGGCCGAAGAGCAGATGAAAGAAGGCGTTTATTCGACCCCCAAAGCAGCACTTGGCGATGCACCGGACCTGACCGGCCTTTCGTGCCGGTGGAACCCGATTTCGTCAAAGAATGGCCTGATCGTATCCATCATCGCCGTGCCAGCTGCGCAAGGCAGCGGTGATGCATTTCAAAAACTGTTTACTGACGTTGTCGAATTGGTCAGCGGTGAAAACCGTGAAGGGCATCCGCTTCCAGAAGACGGCCCGAAAGTTGAAGTGTCATTCACCGGAATTGATGCCGAAGCCTTGACCCGCACCAGCAGGTTTCAACGCCTCCGCTCAAGGGTTTCGATCATGGTGTTAACGGCGTTTTTAACGGTTCTGCACCGCTTCAACCTCAAACTTGGCAGCTTTGACATGCGCGCCTATGCGCGCGATCTTTCCGCGAACTCAGATTTCCGTAAATTCGACGACGCATTGAAGATGACCGTTGATGTTGACCCTGCTCGGTTGGCAAGAATAGAAAACCGGCTTGAACGGGCGGCCACCGAAGGTGTGTGCGCCTATGGTATGCATGTCCAGGATCAGGCATTGGTGACATGTATTGTGCCCTCACCCATGCGCCGCGATCACATGCATTTCGTCGACGGTGCAACCGGCGGCTATGCGGCGGCGGCCAGCCAGTTGAAGGCCAAAGCGACGGCGACTTGAGATAGGCGGCGGGTTCTGACACTCTGTTTCACTACGAACAATCGACATACGTTTTTGGGAGACGGCCTAAATGACAATCAAGGTGCAACTGGCTGCGGCAGCAATGGTGTTATTATGTGGCTTCTCAACTGCTCCGGCCCAAGAATGGCGCCAAGATCTTGCGGATGAATTTGACGGGACGCATTTTTCGGCAGAGGGCGGGCTTTATTACAAAGAGAATTTTGAGCAATCCGCAGGTACGGTCGAGTTTCAAAATGAGGTCAAATTTTCAGGCTCTGGTGCGGTGAAACTAAGCGTGAAGCCCATCTGTACAGAAGGGCCCGACACATGCAGCGAGCGCGCGGAACTGTGGGAAATACCCAAATTTCGCGTACCCTATGAACAAGCCGTTTGGGAGGGTTTCGCGGTAAAATTCGGCGACCCGGTCCCACAAGCCGATCATCGTTATCTTATCGCCCAGTGGAAACGTGAAATCGGGCCGGAAGCCGAAGGTGATTTCAGTCCGTTTTTGGCGTTCAGGCTGAAGGGCGGCAAGCTCTTCATCACCGTTGAAACCAATTACTTCGATGAGTTCACCGCAGGCCCCTTGGGGCAACAAGCCCAATGCGGGCCGGATCAAACGCCGGTCTGGCCGCGCAAAGACACCAACCAGATGCGCGCGCTTATCGTAGCGGACGGCAGTTGGTCGGCGGATGATGGCGGCGAATTTCATGCCTGTACCGACAAGATCGAAGTCATCAATCGCGGCAATCCGCTGCCCAGACCCGATCAGGGCTGGATCGATTTTGTGGTCTTGTCACAACCCGGACCAACCGGGACCGGTCATATCGAGATTTTTGCCAATAGCGCTTGGATTGCGACGGTGAAAGGCAATATCGGGCATAATGACCATGGTTTAGGCGAGAGTCAGTATTTCAAATTCGGCCCCTACCGCGCCGCCGCGAACGACAATTGGAGCCTTTACTACGATGATTTTCGCCGGTCATTGAATTGTGAATTCGTTTTGCGCGATGCCGCAGCTTGTGCAAAAATTCAATAGAAGTCATAAAAAGCTGAAATTGCCGGCATCGCGAGATGCACGCAAGGCCATAGGGCGTCGCAAATGACGATGGGGGCATCTGCGGCTAGATACGATCCGGCCAGAGGGCACTTTCCCACCTGTCCGAAGAAATAGTGGGGAGCAGCGTGATTTGGCGTCCGATCTTTTACGGATAGAGAACCTCGGTATTTCTTTTGCGATGCTCGGGGGAAGGGTCGATGCGGTAAAAAACGCAAGCCTCAGGGTGGCGCCGGGAAAGGTGACCGCCCTGGTCGGTGAATCCGGATCTGGAAAATCGGTAATCAGCCAAGCGGTGATGGGGATTTTGCCGCGGATCGCCACACCATCGGGCAAGATCATCTTTACGGATAGCCGCGACGCGCAGAAGCCGGTCGATCTTTTGACCTTGCCGGTGGATGGCCCCGAGATCAGGGCGATACGTGGCCGCAGGATCGGGAAGATCTTCCAAGAACCAATGACCTCACTATCGCCGCTTCACACGATTGGCGATCAGATTTCCGAAGTCTTGCGAGTTCACGAAGTCACCACCTTCGAGGAGCGGCGCGCGCGGACGGAAGAAATGCTGTCGTTGGTCGGCTTCCCCGACGCCGGCCGGGCCTTCTCCATGTACCCGTTCGAACTTTCAGGCGGGATGAGGCAGCGCGCGATGATCGCCATGGCGCTTATCTGTCGCCCCGCCCTTCTGGTTGCTGACGAACCGACAACCGCGCTTGATGTGACCATTCAGGCCCAGATCCTTGAGCTCTTGCGGGAGTTGCAGATCAAACTGAACATGTCGATGCTCCTCATAACCCATGACCTTGGTGTGGTGGCCAATGTCGCGGATGAAGTCGTGGTGATTTATCACGGCAATATACTGGAGGCCGGACCGGTTGAGGATATTTTCCGCAACCCCTCGCATGAATATCTTAAGGGTCTGATGGCTGCGGTGCCGCATTTTGACATGAAGCCCGGCGAGCGTCTGAAATCTTTGCGCGAGATCCCGTTCAATTCCGAAAACCTCTTGTTTGGAAAAGCAACATCCACCGGGCCGCGCCCCGAGGTTGTCTTGTCTGTCCGCAACCTCAAGAAATCATACCAGACCCGCAAATCCGGCATGTTCGAGAAGGCCGACGGCAGCAAAACCCTGGTCGTGAATGACGTAAGCTTCGATATCCGGCGCGGCGAATGTCTGGGGCTGGTGGGCGAAAGCGGCTGCGGCAAAAGCACGGTCAGCAAGATGCTTATGCGGGCAGTTTCGCCCGATTCCGGCACCATCAATTTTCACGGCGGCGACGGTGATGTTGATGTTCTGGGCCTTTCGGGCGACGATCTGAAAGCCTTTCGCACCAAGATCCAAATGGTCTTTCAAGACCCCGTCTCCTCCTTGTCGCCGCGCATGACTGTGCAGCAAATCTTGTGCGAACCGCTAGAGATACATGAACGCGGCGATGCGCGCAGCAGGGTTGAGACCGTGGGCAATCTGATGGAGGCGATCGGCCTTGATCGGCATCTGTTGAACCGCTACCCGCACAGCTTTTCCGGCGGTCAGCGCCAGCGTATCGGCATCGCACGCGCCCTTGCATTGGGCCCCGAACTGGTGATTTGCGACGAACCCGTATCGGCCCTTGATGTATCGGTGCAGGCGCAAATTCTTAACCTTCTGAAGGATTTGCAAAAAGAGCTGGGCCTGACCTATCTATTCATCTCTCATAACCTGGCCGTGGTCGATTACATGGCCGACCGCATTGCCGTCATGTGCCGGGGGCAGATTGTGGAAATCGCCCCGCGCGAGGTCTTGATGCAAGCGCCGGTGCATCCCTATACAAGATCACTGCTTGCGGCAGTTCCCTTCCCCGATCTTGATAGGCCCTTGGATTTTGGCGAGCTTAGAACCAGCGGTGCTTCTGATTCAACGACATGGGGCGGTGCGTTTCAGGGGGCGGGGCAAGATCTGGCACCTGTCGATCTTGGCGAGGGGCATTTCGTGCTTGCGCGCGCAAATGCTGATCCGCACGCGTTGCGGATGTGAAGCAGTGAAGATTCTTGTCGGTTGAGTGTTCCGGCGCATGACGATCTAGGCCGGCTGAAGCAAGGGGCAAGCGGAAAATGCAAAAGTTAGAGAACGCTCGCATTCTCATGTACAGCCACGACACGTTCGGGCTGGGGCATCTGCGGCGCTGCCGCACCATCGCCCATTCGCTTGTGGAAGAGTTCCGCGGGCTAAGCGTTCTGATCATCTCAGGCTCCACGATCGCGGGGGCTTTTGACTACCGGGCGCGCGTTGATTTCGTGAAAATCCCAAGTGTGATCAAATTGCGCAATGGCGAATATACCTCCATGGCCAAGCATATGGATCTGCATGAAACCCTGAAAATGCGCCAATCCATCATCCGCCATACGGCCGAAACCTTTCAGCCCGATATCTTCATCGTCGACAAGGAACCGATGGGCCTGCAAGGCGAAGTCGAAGAAACGCTTGCCTACCTCAAATCGCGCGGCACCAAGCTGGTGCTGGGCCTGCGCGAGGTAATGGACGCGCCGCATCTGTTGGAGGCGGAATGGAAGCGCAAGGGGGCAGTCAAAAAGATCGACACCTATTTTGATCATATCTGGGTTTACGGACCACCCGATTTCTATGACCCCTTGGTGGGGCTGGTGGTGCCGGATTCCGTGCGCGCCAAGATGAATTTCGTGGGGTTCTTGCAGCGCAGTGTCTCGCGCAATGCTGTCGCCGAGCATACCCCAACCGGGGATTACATTTTGGTGACCACCGGCGGCGGTGGCGACGGCTCTGACCTGATCCACGATGTCATTCATGCCTATCAGGAAGACCCGACCTTGACACATAGGGCCTTGATCGTTCTCGGCCCCTATATGCCCGCCAAACAACGGCGCAAGCTGGTGCGCAAGGGCAACAAGACCCCCTATATCGAAGTCATCGAATTCGACAGTCGTATGGAAGAGCTGATTGCCGGCGCTATGGGGGTCGTCGCAATGGGCGGATACAACACCTATTGCGAGATCTTGTCATTCGACAAACCCGCCTTGATCGTGCCGCGCGTGCGCCCGCGCGAAGAACAATTGATCCGCACCAAACGCGCAGCCGAACTGGGGCTGGTGGATATGCTTTTGCCAGAGGAAGCCGCCGATCCGCTGCGGCTTGCAGAGGCATTGAAGAAGCTTCCCCACCGCGATCCGCCATCGAAAACCGCCGGTGTGCGGAAAATGGAAGGGTTGCCGCATATATCGACCTGTATCGAAGACTGGCTTGGCCATGATGTTGTCGTCCCATCGTCAGCCGCTGGGGCTTGATGTGTCACACCCGCCGCGTCCGACAATTGTTGTGCTGCTCAAAGGCTATCCGCGCCTGTCAGAGACCTTTATCGCACAAGAACTGCTGGGGCTGGAGAAGGCCGGGTTTGATCTTCGGCTGATCTCTATGCGCCACCCCACAGATAAAAAGCGCCATCCCGTTCATGATGAGATCAAAGCGCCGGTACATTATTTGCCCGAATATCTGCACCAAGAACCGCTTCGGGTTCTTCGTGCCTTGTTCAAAGCGATGCGCAGCGCGGGGTTCAGGCCCGCCCTTTCCGGGTTTTTCGCGGATCTGCGCCGTGACAAGACCCGCAACCGCTTGCGCCGTTTTGGGCAAGCCGCAGTGCTTGCTGCCGAATGGCCCGAAGGGGCGGGCTGGCTGCACGCGCATTTCATTCACACGCCTGCATCGGTCGCTCGCTATACCAGCCAATTGACCGGCATTCCCTGGAGCTGCTCTGCCCATGCCAAGGATATCTGGGTATCACCTGACTGGGAGTTAAGCGAGAAGCTTGCCGCGATGCGTTGGGTGGTGACCTGCACGCAATCTGGTTATGCGCAACTGCGGCACCTTTCCGGACAAAAGCGCAATGTACACCTAAGCTACCATGGGCTTGATCTCAAACGCTTTGGCGCCTTGCAAAGCACGCCGTCTTTGGCCGATGGCACTGACCCCAAAAATCCGGTCAGAATACTGACCGTTGGCCGCGCCGTGGAAAAAAAGGGCTTCGACATTTTGCTGCATGCTTTGCATCACCTGCCAAAAGATCTGCATTGGCAGCTTGAACATGTCGGCGGCGGAGAGAAGATCAATTCCTTGAGATCACTGACGAAAACCCTTGGCCTTGACAGTAGGATCAAGTGGAATGGCCCGATGGATCAAGCCGAGGTTTTGCAGCTTTACAGGCAATCGGATATTTTTGCGCTCGCTTGCCGGATCGCCGCGAACGGTGACCGCGACGGGTTGCCCAATGTCTTGGTCGAAGCGTCAAGCCAGCGCTTGATGTGCCTGTCCACCAATATATCGGGTGTGCCGGAACTGTTGGAAGATGGTGTCAACGGCATGGTTGTGCCGCCCGAAGATCCAATAGCCTTTGCAAAAGCACTTGAACGCGCCATTCGTGACCCAAAACTGCGTCAACGTCTTGGGCAAGCGGCCGAAGCGAAGGTGCGCAGTCACTTCAATTTCCAAGACAGCATTGATCAGCTTGCCACGCTTTTCGCCGATGTCCCTTTCAGGGCCTGTGCATGACGAAAACACCCACACCGCCGCGCGTCTTTTTTTATGTTCAGCATCTTTTGGGCATCGGCCATCTGGCGCGTGCCAGCCGCGTGGCCTCTGCACTGGTCGCGGATGGATTTGACGTGACGGTTGTCACCGGCGGAACCCCGGTTGCGGGCTTTCCCGGCCCCGACATTGGCCATATCGCCTTGCCGACGATCGCGGCAGGCGATGCCGGGTTTTCCGGCCTGGTGGATGCCGATGGGCACGCCATTGACGAGGGTTTCAAACAAGCCCGCTGCCGCTTGCTTTTGGACGCGTTCGATCGCTGCAAGCCGGATATCGTGATCATTGAAGCCTTCCCCTTTGGGCGGCGTCAGGTCAAATTTGAATTGATCCCGCTATTGGATGCGGTTCACGCAACCCATCCCCGACCGCAGGTTGTGTGTTCGTTGCGCGACATCTTGCAAGAACGCGCCAAGCCCGGCCGCGACCAAGAAAGTATTGATCTGGTTCATAAGTATTTCGACCTCGTCCTTGTCCACGGCGACCCGGCATTCGTGCGGCTGGAAGAGACTTTCGCACCCGCAGATCAGATAAGGTCCAAGATCACTTATTCCGGTCTGGTCGCGGCCCCGCCACCACCGGCGGTGTCTGATCGGTTCGATGTTGTCGTCTCTGCCGGTGGCGGGGCGGTTGGCAGTGATCTGCTGCGCGCTGCATCACAGGCCGCAAGGCGGCTGCCAGACTCCGGAGCTTGGTGCTTGATCACCGGGCCCAACCTGCCGCAGGCGGATTTCGATAATGTCGCGGCATCTGTGCCATCAAATGTAACTGTGGTGCGCTTTCGCAAGGATTTTCCCGGCCTTATCGCCAATGCGCGACTGTCGATCTCACAAGCCGGGTACAACACTGTTTGCGACGTTCTGAGGGCGGGTTGCCGCTGCTTGTTGGTGCCCTTCGCGACGGGTGGCGAAACCGAACAAGGCCAGCGCGCCATGCGGCTTGAAGCCTTGGGCCTTGCCCATGTCTTGACCGAAGGGAACTTGTCCGCCGACACCATGACATGTGCCGTGCAAAATGCCCTGAATACGCCCAAGCCCCCCGCCTTTGCCTTGGGGTTGGACGGCGCCCAAGAAACCGCTGCGATCTTGCGTAAGCTTTTGGACGTTGCACAATGAGTGGCGCAGGCCTTTCGTGCGGTGTAGCCTTGGTTGCGACCAAGCCAAACCATCCCAGCCATCACCATGTGAGATCGCAATGGAAAGCCGCCTAACAAGCTACATCTGGAAACACACCAGACTTCAGCAGTTGTGGATCCTTTTCATTGTCGCATTGTCGATGATCCCTTATTTCATGTCCTTCGATTTGCCCAAACGGATCGTCAACGGACCGATTCAAGGCGGCGGTTTTGAAACCCCCGGTGCCACCCAGCTTTTCATGCGGCTGGAGGTTTATATACCCTTCATCGGTGATCTGACGATCCTTCCGGGGATCGAGTTGTCACGTGTCTCGATGTTGTTCTCGCTAAGCTTTGTGTTCTTGTTCCTGGTCGTCGTTAACGGCTTGTTCAAATTCTACATCAACACCTACAAGGGCCGCCTTGGGGAACGTCTTTTAAGGCGCATCCGGTTTGAGCTGGTCGATCGGATCCTTCGATTTCCGCCCAATATTTTCAAACGCGTCAAAAGCTCTGAAATCGCAAACATGGTGAATAATGAAGTTGAACCCATCGGCGGGTTCACGGGTGATGCCTTCGTTTCCCCCGCACTTCTTGGCGGGCAGGCCCTGACCGCCCTTGTCTTCATCTTCGTGCAAAGCTTTTGGTTGGGGGTAATCACCGCCTTTTTGGTAAGCGTGCAGGCCCTGATCATCCCCAAGATGCGCCAAAGATTGTTGGTTCTTGGCCGGCAACGCCAGCTTAGCGCCCGGCAACTGGCCGGCCGCGTTGGGGAAATGGTTGACGGCATCGACGCTGTTCATTCTTTTGATACGTCGAACTTTGAACGGGCAGACATTTCTGCGCGCCTCGGCCACATATTCAAGATTCGCTACGACATCTACCAGTGGAAATTCATGGTGAAATTCATCAACAATTCCCTGGCCTCTTTCACCCCGTTTCTTTTCTATATTATCGGCGGCTATCTGGCCCTTGACGGTAAAATTGACATTGGTCAGCTGGTTGCGGTTATCGCCGCCTACAAAGACTTGCCCGGCCCGTTGAAAGAGTTGATTGACTGGGATCAGGCACGTCAGGACGTGCAGATCAAATATGCGCAGGTTGTCGGGCAATTCAGCGTTGATGACATGATCCCCCCCGAGGTTCAAAAGATGAACGAGGGCGGCGCAGAGGTTGAAGGCGGCCACCCGCTTGCGGCGGTGAATCTGATGTTGGCGGATGACAGCGGTGCCAAGTTGTTGGACCGGATCAATATGCAGATCGCTATGGGCGAAACCGTTGCCGTTATCGGCAATTCGACCGCCGGCGCCGAAGCTCTTGCCGCCGCATTCGGCCGGGTGCTGCGCCCCGAATCCGGCAAGGTCGTGCTTGGCAATGACGATATCTTGACCTTGCCGGAAACCGTAACCGGCCGGACCATTTCTTATGCGTCGTCGGACGCCTATTTCTTCTCAGGCTCGCTGCGCGACAATCTGCTTTATGGGCTCAAGCACGAACCACGCCGCCCTGCCGTCTATGACGACGGCGGCGAATTCAGGCGGTGGGAAGAGAAAGAAGCGATTTTGTCGGGCAACCCGATCTATGACATCAATGACGATTGGATAGATTACGCAGCCGCCGGTGCGAATGGCCCCGAGGATCTGTTGAGTTCAGTCGCCCCGGTGCTAGATGCCTTGCTGTTTTCAAACGACATCCTGGATCTTGCCCTGCGCGCGACAGTCGATCTGCAGCGTCACCCCGACACCCCAGCCAGCGTCGTCAACATGCGGCAGGCCTTTCGCGAAAAGCTTGAGAAAGACGGCCTGACAAGCCTTATCGCGCATTTTGAACCCGGCGCCTACAATACCGAATCCACCATCGGTGAGAACCTTTTGTTCGGGAATGCGCGCGGGCCCGCCCTCATGCCCAAGGAAATCGGCAAGAATGCTTATTTCCAGTCGGTCATCATCAAGAATGGTCTTGATCGGACTTTGTATGAAACCGGCTATGAAATCGCCGAAAACGCGATTGAGTTGTTTGGCGATCTGCCCCCGGACCACCCGTTCTTTCAACAGCTTACATTCATGACGCCTGAAGATATCCCTGTTTATCAGAAGCTCATCCAGAAGCTGAGAGGCGTGGACTTTCAAGATGTCAGCACGGATGACCGGCCAAGCATCATCAGCCTAAGCTTTGCCTATATTGAACCCCGCCACAGATTTGGCCTGCTGACGGAAGAGTTGATGGCGCGTATCGTTGATGTGCGTCAGCAGTTTCACGCCGGACTGCCCGAGGATCTGAAAGATCAGATCGAGATATATGACCCGGCAAATTACATGGCCTCGGCCAGCCTTATGGACAATGTGGTGTTTGGGCGCGTGAACAACAAACACGCCGACGGCCCCGAGCGGGTTCAAGAAATCGTCCGTACTTTGCTGGATCAGCTTGGGCTTTATGATGAATTCCAATCAATCGGTCTGGATTTTGACGTAGGCACCGGCGGCAAGCGCCTGACCCTGGCGCAGCGCCAAAAGCTGGCACTTGCACGGGCATTGCTGCGCCGCTCTGATTACTTCGTCTTCAATCGCACGCTGGCAGCCTTGGATCAGCGCACGCGCGAACAGATCGTCGAAAACGTCCTTGCGATTAAGCCACGCCTTGGCACCAATGCCGCGATCATATGGGTTTTGTCTGACAATAAACTGTCACGCCATTTTGACCGGGTCATCGTATTTGACGGACCTGCAGTAAAACAGGATGGTGCGCGCGCAGATCTGGCGCAAAAAGATGGCCTGTTCCGGGAATTGGTGGCAAGATAGGGCCGGGATCCGCGCCTTGAAGAAACCGTGGGGGATGACAAGACCATGATCCTAAAAGATGAAGTTCGGATGCTGGGGCAAGTCCCCTTGTTTGCCGAATTGGCACCAGCCAAGTTGAAGCTGCTTGCTTTCACCTCCGATAGGGTGCGTTACGACGCAAACGAAATCTTGTTCCTCCAAGGCGACATCGGTGACGCGGCCTATGTGATTTTGGCGGGTACGGCAGAGATTTTGGCGGATTCTGCGAACGGTCCGATCAAAATTGCCGAGGTGGGCGAAAACTCTATCGTCGGCGAAATCGCAATACTTTGCGATGCTGCGCGCACAGCTACGGTCAAAGCGGTGACGCCAATCGACGCGCTCAGAATCAAAAAGGAAGTCTTTCTTGATCTGTTGAGGGACTTCCCCGAAGTGACCATCGCGGTTATTCGGGTTCTGGCAGAGCGGTTGGGCCAGACCAATATTGCGCTGACCGCAGAGCGTAGCAAAGCCGTTAAATCCTAGCCCATGCAAAGGGCCGCCTTGCGCAGATCGAACCGCCCAAAGACCTATTGCCGCAATATTGTTCCGCTTTGCAGATCAATGCTGAAATTGCGCGACGGCAGGCCCGTCAAATACTTGGTGAAAATCGTGAATACCAGCGCCAGACGCTCTTGAAGACTGCCCGCATCTGTTGTCAGCCCCGCAAACAGCCCGGCCACAAGGCGGTAAGCTTGCAGATCCGTGTTTCGCAAACGGTCTTGGGCAAAGTCGCGCCCCATCCTTAGCCGGTACCAATCCTTCAAGAATGACAGCGCTGGAATTTCCGCTAACGCGCCCTCTGCCAGCCCCGCCTGCGCTTCAAGCTTGGCTACGGCTTTTGTCATCGATGGCGTGCGAAACTGGGCCAGTTGGGGCGTCAGATCATCTGCCAGACAGGCGGCCCCGGTCATGGCAATCGCCGCCAGATCGGCCAGTGTTGTGTTATGAAAAACCGCCGCCAGATCCTGTGGCCAGTCACGTCGCAAATGGCGCCGCACCACAAGATGCCCGATATGTTCATATAAAAAATCGCCATAATCGGTGCAATCGGCAAGCCCGCCCGCCTTTAACCCGGTTTGCAAGATTTCCATATCATAGCGCGCGGTAATCTTGGGGTTCAACAGCATGTCCGTGATCTCAACCGTTTCAATCTTTAGTGCGGTATCATCAATGTCGATGATCTTGTATGCGCTTGGAAATGCAACCAAAGACGGCACGCTGACATTGACGACAAAACCGTCGCCTTGGCGGTATCGCGCCGTGTCATTGACATGCAGATGCCCACTGAAATGCGTGGCGATCCCGCAGTTAATCATCGCGCGCCCCACGTCCGGCCCCGGGATCCGTCCGGCAAAACCGGTAAGGCGAAGTGATGCCTCTTCTTGCAGGCCGGTCCCGGCAAGCGGATCAAGAACCGGATAATGCGAAAACGTCAGCAATTGCTTGCCAAGGCTTTGGGCGCGGCGGGCGACATCGCCCATCCACTCCAGAATGAAGGCTTTGTGGCTTAGCATGGCGTTCCAGCCAGCTGCCGCGCTGTCTGCATGTTTCTCGTCATGCAGGGGCAGTTCTGCGGGGGTAAGCGGCCTGAAGACGTTGGCGTCGATCATCAGCAGCCAGACACCGTCAAAGGGTTCAATAAGGTATGACGCATCCATGCGCGGCTGTCCGGGGGCGCGGCCATCAAGGCTGGCACCTTGGACGAAAGGCGTTTCCCAATGCAGCGCCGTGGATGCGCCAAAGAACCCCACATCGGGCAGGGCTTGCAGGCCTTCAGGATATCCCTGGCAATACATCGCACCACAAACATGAACATGGCCCGCTTCAGCGTCGCGAAGCGCAGGATTGCTGGTGACGATGTCATAGCCCCCCGCCGCGTTCAAAATACGTTTGGTGCGGTGGCGCCCCTCTTGCCCGAAAATGTCATGGTTGCCGACGGTCGCATAAAAGCGAAGGCCCGATTTTGCCGAATACTGTTCCAATATGCGGCGCAACCCGGCAAGGGTGGCGATCTGGCCATCGTCGGAGTAATCGCCCAACAAGATCACATGTTTTATCTTGCGCGCGACGATATCGTCCAGGGTATGCTCAAGCGCCCCGCGGCTTTCGTTGAAGACCCGCAAGGAACGCGCTGTTTCCGCCAGCCTTCGAAACCCTGCCGCACCGGTGGCCCCGCCCCCCTCGGCCAAGCCATAACCAGCGTCAGGATCGTGGAAATGCGCGTCAGCAATAACCGCCAGCCGGGGATGCATTGAAGACGTCATTCAGCCATGTTTCCGTTGTAACCGTCAGATCTTACCGCCTGACATACCGGTTTTAGGTGATCAATAAAATGTCAAAACTCTGCCCTCGCACAGCGCGTTTTGTTTGGTTAAGCTGTCTGCAAGTGGAAAAGACTTAGGGGGTCTGATGCCCGCGAAATGCTGCCAGGACGCGTTGGGGTGCCCGAGCCGCGCAAACACGCCGCGCGTGGATAGATAATGGCGGAGGAAAGCCAAGACGCGTTTCGCATTCGCATCTGGGGTTCCCGCGGCAGCGTGCCGGTTTGTGGCGAGGCGTTTCGCATCTTTGGCGGCAACACCGCCTGCGTTGAGATGCGCTGCGGCGATCAGGTCTTGATATTTGATGCGGGCACCGGCCTTGTGCCTGCCGGTCGGGCGCTGAAACTGGAAGGGGCGACCACCGCGCAGCTTTTCCTTAGCCACAGCCATTATGACCATATCATGGGATTGCCATTCTTTTCGATGCTCTACGACCCCAAGGCAGTGGTTGCGATATGGTCAGGGCATCTTGCGGGCAAGATGACCACGTCGGAAATGCTGGGCGATTTCATGCAACCTCCATGGCTTCCCATTGGCCCAGAGGTGTTTAAGGCCCGCGTCACCACCCATGATTTCAATGCAGGTGACAAACTGCGCCCCCACACTGATTTGGTGATCAAGACCGCGATGCTGAACCACCCCGGCGGGGCAATTGGTTACCGCGTTGAATGGGGCGGGCGTTCGGTGGCGATCTTGACCGATCTCGAACACACGCCCGGCGTATTGGACCCCGAGGTATTGGCGCTGATCAAGGGCTGCGATCTCTTCTTGTATGACAGCACCTATTTTGAGGAAGAGATGGAATGTTTCCGTGGCTACGGGCATTCATCCTGGCAGCATGCAATCTTTCTGGCGCAAGAAGCCAAAGTGGGGCAAGTGGCCTTCATACACCACGAACCCTGCAGGACTGACGCCGTGCTACAGAAGGCCGAAGCGCAGGCCAAAGCGATGTTTTCGGGCGCGTTCTTCGCCCGCGACGGTCAGGTCATCGACCTATGACCCGCCCAGCACCTTGGATATTGGTGCCCAGTGACAGGCCGGATGCCTCGCCGTCACCGCGAACAACTGTTCCAAAAAGCGCCAGACCTGTTCGTCATGCACCAGATGATGGGTCAATATTCCGACCGTCGCATCCGCGTCTTCTATCTGCGTAAGCCGGCCCAAAATTTCATCCACCAAAATGTCGGTGCCTCGCCCGCCACGGGTGCCTTTCCAGTCGATCACATCGACATGGGTGTTGACCACGCGCAGGGCTGCCGGGCCTTCATGGCCAAAGACCGACAGCGCGGTGATGCCAGTGGCGCCAAGATGCGCCAACAGGGCATTGTCAATACGGTTCCACGGCGGCACCAGCATCGGGGCGAACCGATCCCGGTGAAGATGCGAAAGCTTGTCCGCGCCACGCCGCAGCGTGTCCAGCACAACCGCGATCGGGCGGTGCAGGCCAAGCTCTTGCTTCTTTTGGCCGGCGGGGGCGTGGTTTTGGTGCGACCAGCCGTGCAAGGCCACGATGGCTTGCGGGCTGCGTTCAAGGCGGCGGGCAAGTGCCGGGCCGGTATGTTCCGGAATGACGGCCAGCGTCGGGCTAACATCGAAGCGCCGGGTCAGATCAAGCAATTGATCCAAAGCTTCCGTTGGTTCAACCGCATCATCATCCCTTAGCCAAAAGACAGCACGCCTGCCTTGTTGGCCCCAGCGGTCCAGCTCTTGTTCCAGCCTTTGCCAAGCGTCAATATCGGTCACGCTGTTGCGCCCATTATGTTGCCAAGAATTGCGTCAAGCTCTAAGGCCGCACCCTTCAGGCTGCGCGCTGATAACACGAACTGCCGGGCCGCCGCCGCCATTGCGGTTCTTTCACTTTGGTTGGCCAACAGCCGCTCAATCGCTTGGGCGAATGCCTCTGTATCCCCGGCAGGCGTCAAAAGCCCGGTCACCCCATGTTGAACCGCTACGGGCACGCCTGCAACCTTTTGCGCCACGACCGGAAGGCCCGCCGCCTGCGCCTCCAGATAGGCCAGGCCGTAAGCCTCACCATATCCGGGCCAAACGTATAGGGAACTTCGCGCCATCAACGCGGCGATCTGCGTCGCCCCAAGCTCGCCGTGCCATTCGATCCGCGCCGGGTCAAACCCGCTAAAAAGCGACGCCACCTCGGTTTTCATCGCGCCGTCGCCGACAATGGATAAGGACCAGGGCAGATCGGATGGCAATCTGCGCAAGGCATCTGCCAGCATCTTGTAGCTGTCAAACTTATCACCGGGACGCATCATCGCGACCGTCATCATCCGGTTGCCTGCGTCAGATGGCAGCTTGCCCTCCGCGAACGGCGTAGGGGTTATGAACGGGCGCAGCATTGCCAGCCGCGCCTTGGGGGCTGCGGCCAGAATGCCGTCGCGATCTCGGTCCGTCAGGCAAATATTGACCGCAGCACTTTTGATCCCGCGCAGCACATGGTCTTGGGTCTGTTCCCAATGCGCAATGTTTCGCCGCGCCGAATAGGACGTTTCGACAGTCACATAGGGGATATTGTGGCGCGCCGCCAAACCCGGCCCCAAAAGATCGGGCGCCTTGTAATAGGGGTGGTAGGTGAACCAAAGATCGGGCACCCCCCCGCTGGCCCAAAGCGCCGCGATGCGCAAAACCTCTTGCCCCGCGCCCGCTTCGACAGCGGCATAAGACGGCGCATCCGACCGCGCCGAGAAACTGCGCAACTCCGATATCAGCGCAACCTGATGACCCGAAAGCTCAAGCGCGCGCATCAGCATACGCGCCATTGACCGGTCGCCCGAAGGCACAGGATGGTTCGGAGATTTCAACGGTGCATAAAATGCAATCTGCATGCTGCCCAATCTCTAGGCCTCTGGGCAACGAACTGTCAATCACGCCGCTGGCGACACCAATCTGCGCCATTCCGGCCCGATATGCAGACACAAAGTCCGGTCCGGTTTTCCATTCGGTCGCATCTGGGCCTTGCAGCGTCCCGTGTTCTGGATTGTAATGCAGCCCTTCACACGCAAAGCAGCGAACGCGGTTGGGCACCTTTACTGAGAAAGATCTGATATGCGCTATCTGAGGCCAGAGACAGAGACTGAGGCCGTCGCCTCGCTCCTGAACGAAGCTGGGGTGACCCGCGTGCTTTTGGGTGGCACCGATGTTTTGGTGCAACTCAAAACCGGATTGGTTGAGCCTGACTTGATCGTAGACGTCAAGCGGATCAAGGGGATGCGTGACATCACCACAGAGGCGGGCGGGTACCGGATTGGGGCCGCCGTATCGGGTGCCGAGCTTGGCGATCATGCCGCTTTTGTCGAAACATGGCCCGGTGTCGCCGAAGGCGCGCAGTTGATCGGATCGACCCAAGTGCAGGGCCGCGCGACGATGGTGGGCAATTTGTGCAACGGATCACCCGCAGCAGATTCGGTGCCAGCCCTTGTGGCAGCCGGTGCAATTGCACGGATCATCGGGCCGAACGGGGTGCGGGAATGCCCGGTTTTCGAAATCCCAACGGGCCCCGGACGCACCAGCCTTGCCAAGGGCGAAGTGATCACCTCGCTTTTCTTGCCCGCGCGCGCGGGCCGGTCCAGCGACGCTTATCTGCGTTTCATTCCACGCACCGAGATGGATATTGCCGTGGCCGCCGCCGCCGTGAACCTGACACTTGATGCGGCCGGTACGGTGACGGCAGCACAGGTTGCGCTTGGCGCTGTCGCCCCGACCGTGCAGTTGGTTCCAGACGCCGCTGCCGCGATTATCGGCACCAAGCTTGACGCGGGCGCGCTGGACGCCCTTGCAACAGCCGCCTCTGCGGCATGTAGCCCGATTGATGACAAACGCGGAACCATCGAGTTTCGCACCAAAGTGGCCGGTGTGCTTGCCAAGCGCGCCGCCGTGATTGCCTATAAGCGCGCTGAGGGTCAAAAATGAAAACGGTTCAGGTATCTTGTTCGATCAACGGCGATGCGGTGGAATATCTGTGCGCGCCGGACGAAACCCTACTCGATGTGCTGCGCAACCGTGTCAGCCTGACCGGCGCCAAGGAAGGCTGTGGCACCGGCGACTGCGGCGCGTGCAGTGTAACCTTGAACGGGCGGCTGGTCTGTTCGTGCCTTGTGCTGGGTGCCGAGGCTGAGGGCGGTGAAATTACCACCATCGAAGGCATGGCAGACGGTGATGCTTTGCACCCCTTACAGCAAAGCTTTATTGATCACGCGGCTTTGCAATGCGGCATCTGCACGCCGGGGCTGCTGGTTGCCGCCAAGGCCTTGCTGGAACGCAACCCCGATCCGACCGACACAGAGGTTCGTTACTGGCTGGCAGGAAACCTTTGCCGCTGCACAGGCTATGACAAGATTATCCGGGCCGTTCAAGACGCCGCGGCAAAGATGAGGGCTGCATAACATGGCTTTAGATTCCGCACAAAAACGCACATTCAAACAAGTCGGCACCCGTCCACCCCGCCCCGACGGTATTGATAAAGTCACCGGGCGCGCGCTTTACGGTGCCGATGTTTCGGCCCCCGGCATGCTGACTGGGATGATGCTGCGCAGCCCGCATCCGCATGCCAGGATTTTGTCGATTGATACATCTGCGGCCGAGGCTCTGCCCGGCGTCAAGGCCGTGGTCACCGCACGCGATTTCGCGGTTCTGGAAGATGACTTTTTCCGCGATGTACAAGAAAACTGCATGGCCCGCGACAAGGTGCTTTACGATGGGCACACCCTCGCCGCCGTCGCGGCGGTCTCCCCCGCGGTTGCCAAGGCCGCCCTTAAGCTGATCAAGGTCGACTATCAGACCCTTCCGCATGTCACTGATCTTGATCTGGCGGTGAAAATCGACGCGCCGGTTGTGCAAGCCGGGCGCAGCCTTGAAAACGTGCCTGCGGGCATGTCGCAAAACGTCACCAGCCACTCGGAATTCGGGCATGGGGATCTGGACGCGGGCTTTGCCAAGGCCGATCTGATCGTCGAGCGCAGCTTTACCACGGCGGCGACCCACCAAGGCTATATCGAACCGCATGCCTGCCTTGCCTCGATGACGGCAGACGGTAAGGCCGATCTGTGGTGCTGCACGCAAGGTCAGTACAACGTGCGCACCTTGTGTTCCGAGATCCTGGGGATTGAGGCCAGCCAGCTGCGCGTAACAGCGTCAGAAATCGGCGGCGGTTTTGGTGGCAAGACCACGGTTTTCATCGAACCCATCGCGCTTGCCCTGTCGCGCAAAACCGGCAAGCCGGTGAAAATCACCATGACCCGCGATGAGGTTTTCAAGGCCACCGGCCCCACTGTTACCTCATCCATCGACGTCAAGATCGGCATGACCAAAGAGGGCCGCATCACCGCCGCCGAGGCCGAGTTGCGCTATTCCGGCGGGGCCTTCCCTTGCGAAACCATCGATATGGGCGCGCAGGCCGCCTTTGCCGCCTATGATCTTGCCGCGGTCCGTACCATCGGCTGGAACATCTTGACCAACCGCCCGAAAGAGGCCGCCTATCGGGCACCGGGCGCGCCGCAGGCGATTTATGCGGTCGAAAGCGTGGTGGATGAGCTTTGCCAGAAGCTGAAGCTTGATCCTTTGGATACACGCCTGAAAAACGCAGCCCGCGAAGGCACCAAATCATCCTACGGACCAACATTTGAAGCAATCGGTTTGGTGGCGACACTTGAAGCCGCAAAAGCCCACCCGCATTACTCTGCCCCCTTGGCAGAGGGTCAGGGGCGCGGCCTTTCGGCAGGCTTCTGGTTCAACTTTGGTGGCAACACTTGCGTGTCTTTGAACGTCAACACCGATGGCACCGTGGGTATCACCGAGGGCAACCCCGACATTGGCGGGTCGCGTGCCTCGATCAGCCTGATGGCGGCGGAAGAACTGGGCATTCCCTACGAAAAGGTCCGCACCATCATCGCGGATACAAGCTCTCTTGGCCATAATGACGTGACCGATGGCAGCCGCGTGACCTTTGCCGTTGGCCTTGCCACGATCAAGGCTGCACAAGATGCGATCCGAAAGATGTGCAACCGTGCGGCGAAAATCTGGGAAATCGACGAAGATGCGGTTGATTGGGTTGATGGAGCCGCTGTGCCCGCAGGCCCGAACGCTGGTAAATTCCCGCCCATGACACTGGCCGAAATTGCGGCCGTATCCTTTGAAACCGGCGGTCCGATTGCCGGGCATTATGAATTTAATGCCGATGGGGCCGGCGTAAGTTTTGGCGTGCATCTGTGTGATGTTGAGGTTGACCGCGAAACCGGTGCGACCACGGTTCTGCGCTACACCGTCTTCCAAGATGCGGGCAAAGCCGTGCACCCCGATTATGTCGAGGGCCAGATGCAAGGTGGTGCCGTGCAGGGCATTGGCTGGGCGCTGAACGAGGAATATGTCTACGGCGCCGATGGGCGGCTGCAAAATGCGGGCTTTCTTGACTACCGGATGCCCATTGCATCGGACATGCCCTATATTGAAACCGTGGTGTTGGAAATTCCCAACCCCGGCCATCCATACGGTGTGCGCGGCGTGGGTGAAACGCCCATCGTGCCACCCTTGGCCGCCGTTTCAAACGCTGTTTCGCACGCGATTGGCAAGCGGATGACATCATTGCCCGTATCACCGCCAAAGGTTCTCAAAGCGCTGTCCGAAAACGGCTGACGCATGGTTGCAGTGACCATATGGGGCACGTTGCGCGCATACACCGACGGCAAGGCCGAGGTAGAGGTGGATGCGCGCAATTTCAAACAGTTGCTGGATAAGTTATCGCAAGACTACCCCGGGCTGAAGCCACAGATCAAACGCGGCGTATCGCTTGCACTTGACGGGCGCATCTACCGCGAAGCCTGGTTCACAGAGATCAAACCCGACAGCGAAGTGGTGTTGATGCCCTATATGCAGGGCGGCTAAAGCGTTTCGCGTTTGACTTGAAACATCACTCATCAACTAACGCGTTGAAATCTTTGATTTCAGGCAGAGTAAGGTGGTTCAGGATGAACGCGAAACGCTATAGCGCCGTTGCCCAATCAAAACGTCTGGCGCAGTTCGCGCCCATAGTTGAAGAGACGCAGGTTCAACGGATCGGCAGCGCGGTCGCCCGATTGCAGGGCGAAAACAAAGGCGTGGGTCAGGTAAAAGCAAGTGGCCTGAACATCGCCCGCCGTCTCGGCCTGATCGGCGGCTTCGGTATAAAGTTGCACCAGTGCAGCACTATCATCTTGTTCATGCGCCGCAATCAGTAGGCGGTCCAGGGTGGCACGGTCCAACGTCATCCTTTGCCACCCTTGGCCAATCGGGTCGTCAGGAAGCGCATTCCGTGCGACCTTTTTGGATCTGACCCGCAACCCAGTGGTGGAAATTATGCGTCGGCCCATCCATCGCGGGTGAGAATTTTCCACCATCGAAAAACTCGCCCTTGCGACCCTTCTGCATGCCTTCGACAACGAAAATATCTTCCTCGAACACGGTTTTCCAAAGCTTCGCATTCTTGGTGCGCATATCGTCGAACTCGGGCGTCTCGGTCGGGGCAACGGGATAGTAAAGTTCTACATGCTCAACCGTTTGGTCAACGTCGACCGCTTCCAATACAAGCGCAAATGTATGGTCGCGCTGAACCCCAAGCAACACGTTCGGGTAAACTGCCACATATTCGGCGCCCGTATCCCATTTGTCAGACAGGTCCGCAAAATCGGCGAATTTCTTATTCTCGTCGCTTATCATCTGCCGATAAACCAGCGTTCCTTGCCCGGAGTACTTGTCCACCGCTTCGATATGATAATGGTCTTCCAGCCGCGAATAGCTGTTCAGGCCCGGATGTACCCATGGCAAGTGGTAGCTTTCGCAATAATTCTCTACCGCCAGTTTCCAATTGGTATTGACCGACAGCTTGAAAGAAGACTCCGCCCCGCCCGAGAACAACGGCCGGTCAAACTCGGCCCAGCGCGCCAAGAGATCGCTATGCGCAACCTCAAATTCGGGCGCGTCTCCACTGATATTGACGAAGATCACGTCAAACCAAACGAAGGCGCGAATGCGAAACAGGCCCAGTTCATCACGCTTGATGTCGGGGTGAAGGTTCTGGCCGGGGCCACCGACATGCGGAGTAGAGCGTAAGTCACCCTTCAGGCTGTAACACCAGCTGTGATAGGGGCAGCGGATCGCACCGCGGATTTTGGTGGCCTCGGGCACAAGGATCATGCCGCGGTGGCGGCAGGTGTTCTGGAACACGCCGACAGAGCCGTCATGATCGCGCACAATAAGCAGCGGCATCCCCAAAAACTCTACCGGTTTGGCATCGCCCGCTTCCGGCACATCCTTGCCAAAACCGATACCAGCCCAGTTCTTGAAGAACACTGACCGCTTTTCTTCGTCGAAAACATCCTTGCTGGTATAATGTTCATTGGGCAGGCCACGGGCAAGATTGACCGAGGTCATGACAGCACTCAGCGATGGCTCTTGTTTCATTGTCACCCTCAAACGGACTATTGGCTTGGCCACAGTCTTTGTCCGATCCGTGTGCCCGCGCAATATCAGAAATCTTCGTGCCGAGGTGAGCCTGTTTCAACCGAAAATACTTCAGCGGTTTTCGATCAGCCACGATTTGAGCAAGCTGACCGCCGGGTTGTCATCACTCACCCGGCTTTCCAGGATGTAAAACGAATCCGGTGCCCGCATCGTCTGGTCACCCAAGCTGACCAAGGCGCCGCTTTTCAAAAGCGGGGTGACAAGCTTTTTCCAGCCAAGCACCACACCAGCCCCGTCTTGCGCCGCTTGCAGTGCCACCATGTAGTTGTTGACGTTAAGCCCCTTGGCAATCGGCCCGGAGTAGCCCAGTTCGGTGAACCATTGCTGCCAGCCGGTCCAGGAATTTTCACCCGGATCAAGATGGATCAGCCTTTGGGTGGCCAGGTCCTCAAGGCTTGGCTTACCAAGTGCTGCCGCCATTGAAGGTGCACAGACGGGCAGAAGATCATCCTCAAAAAGTTCGGTTTGATCGAAACTTGGCAGATCACCTTTTCCGTAAAAAATACACAGATCCGCACTGCTGTAATCAGGATAGGCCTGGTCCGACACGATCTGGTTGACGACAATGGTCGGATGATCGCGCCAGAACCGCGAGATGCGCGGTGTCAGCCAAAGTGACGCCATGGCAATATTGGAAAATATCGTCACCGAGCGGTCATCGCTGGCGCGTTTGATATGTTCAAGCGTGCGCGAAGTTTCCAAAAACGCGGTGCGCAGCGTGACGTAAAGTTCGGAGCCTTTGGCATTCAGCGCAACGCCGCGGTGCAAACGGTCAAACAGCGGGGCGCCAATTTCGGTTTCCAGCGCCTTGATCTGATGGCTGACAGCACCCGAAGTCACGTTCAGCTCTTGCGCTGCGACCTTAAAGCTCAGGTTGCGTGCCGCCGCCTCGAATGACGCCAGCATCGTAAGCGGTGGCAGATTGTAGTAGCGGCGCGCCATAAACAGACTCTCGCATCAGATGGTCCCATGTTTGTATGGGATCTTTCTGAAGCTTGGGCCAGACAATTCTGGCGATGGGGTGGGTTGGGCCTAGCGCGCGCCAATGCCTGTGCTAGGCGCGCAGCTTTTCCCCCTTGGGGTCAAAGGGCGGTTCAGCCAGAACCACGCCGCGATGCGGGCGGCCCAGTATCATCACATCAACCGCATCACCGGGCTTGACCCCGCGCAGATAACACAGCGCAAGAGACTTGCCGACAGAATAGCCGTAAGCCCCCGAGCTCACCCGCCCCAAAGGCGCGCCATCCGGTGCAAACACCGGCTCGCCACCCGTGGCATCGGCATTGGTGACATCCAGCACCTCAACGATCTGCAGGGTTTCGCGGGCCGGTTTGGCTATCAGCGCCGCATAGGCGGGTTTGTTCAGGAAATCCTTGTCCATCTTGATCAAGGCGTCCAGCCCGGTTTCCTGGGGCCAGTATTCAGGCGAATATTCGCGGCTCCATGATCCATAGCCCTTCTCGACCCGCAAGCTCATCAATGCGCGTGATCCGACCGGGCCTGCGCCAAAGTCTTTGCCCGTCGCCAGAAGTGCTTGGTAAAGGGCAATCTGGTCTTTGCCGTCGCAATGCAGCTCCCATCCCAGATCGCCGGTGAAGGATACGCGGATGGCGATAACCTCGACCCCCGCGATCTGGATGCGCTGCGACCGCATGAAGGGGAAATCCGGCGTGGCAAGTGAGGCATTGGTCAGACGCTGCAAAAGTTCGCGGCTTTTGGGGCCCGCGACGTTAAAGCCGCACATTGCCCCGGTCAGGCTTTCAAACGTCGTCCCCTTGGGCAAAGGTACCGCTTTGAAGAAGCGCTGGTGGTAACGTTCCGCCATACCCGAACCGACGACCAGGAATTCATCCTCGGCCAGCCGGGTCACGGTAAAATCGCCCGCAATCCCGCCGCGCACGCCAATCAGCGGCGTCAGGCACGAACGGCCCACAAGTCTCGGCATCCGGTTGGCGAAAAGCGCGTTCAGCCAATCCTCGGCCCCTGCCCCCTTCACCAGGTATTTGGCGAAGTTGGATATATCGATGATCCCGGCATGATCGCGCAGCATCCGGCATTCGCGGCCCACGGGTTCGAACCAGTTCTGACGGGTAAAGCCGTTGGTATCTTCTACCCCCGGCGCGTCCGCGAACCACAAGGGATGTTCCCAGCCAAAGTTCAGGCCAAAGACCGCGCCCATTTCCTTTTGCAACCCATAGGCCGGGCGGGTACGGGCCGGACGGCCCGCCGCGCGTTCTTCGTTCGGGAAGTGGATCTTGAAGCGGTTGGCATATTGGTCACGCACCCGCGCCTTGGTAAATGCCTTGTCGGCCCAATCGCCGAAGCGCGCAACATCCCAGGCGAACATGTCAAATTCGCTTTCACCCTCGACTATCCATTGCGCCGCCATAAGCCCCATGCCGCCCGATTGGCTGAAGCCGGGGATAATACCGTTGCAACAAAAGTAATTGGACAACTCCGGCACCGGACCAAACAAGACATTGCTATCCGGCGACCAGATCATCGGGCCGTTGATCACCCGTTTGATCCCGGCTTCACCCACGGCAGGAACCCGGTCGATGGCGCGCATCATATTGGGTTCAATGCGTTCCAGATCATCGGCGAATAATTCATGGCCAAAGCCTTGCGGCGTGCCGTCTTCGGCCCAAAAGCGCATGTCTTTTTCGTAAGCGCCAACCAGCAAGCCCTTGCCTTCCTGACGCAAATAATATTCGCCGTCACGGTCCGCGACCGAGGGCAGGCGCTTCTCCATCGCGGCGATGTCAGAGATGGTTTCGGTCACGAAATACTGATGCTCGGTCGGCATCAGCGGCAGCTCGATCCCGGCAAGGGCGGCCACTTCGCGGCCCCAAAGGCCTGCCGCGTTGATAACCCATTTGGTGGCAATATCACCCTTGGGCGTGCGCACGATCCAGCTGCCATCAGGTTGCTGTTCGGTGGCAGTAACCGGGGTGAAGCGATGGATTTCCGCCCCCCGCTGACGTGCCCCCACAGCATAGGCATTGGTGACCCCAGACGGGTCAACATTGCCGCCCGCAGGTTCATACATGATACAGCGGATCCCATCGAAATTGACCAGGGGATGCAGGCGTTCGGCCTCTTCTCGGCTGACCTCATAGAAATTCAGCCCGTAATACTTCGCCTTTGCGGCTTGCAATCGCAGCTGATGTTCACGCTCTTCTGTCTGGGCAAGGTACAGTGAGCCGGGTTGGTAAACCCCGCAGCTTTGGCCGGTTTCGGCCTCCAGCGCATTGTAAAGATCCATCGTATAGTTCTGGATCCGGGTGATGTTATTGTTGTCGTGCAGCCCGTGAATATTGGCCGCAGCATGCCATGTTGACCCCGATGTCAGTTCATCGCGCTCTAGCAAGACCACATCCGACCAGCCAAGCTTGGCAAGGTGATAAAGTATCGAGCAGCCAATGACACCGCCTCCGATAACAACGGCCTGTGCTTCGGATTTCATGTTCTGTCTCGTTTGTTGACCCCAAGGTTGGCACAAGATGCGCAGGCAAAGTGCACGCGATCAACGTCAATTATTTTCATCGACGGTCAAGGCAAACTAACGTGAAAATCCGTTCAGCCGATGGCGCGAATTCCGAACCTATTGGGGTAGGCGGCATCAAAGATCAGCTGCGTCTTGGATGTAACGAAGGCCGGAGCGGCGACGGTTGCGATGATCTTGCCATCAGCGCCGGGCGGCCTGAAAAAATCTGACGGTCCCCAAATTTTCCTTCGCCACAAGAAGCGGTTGGCAACAGATCCTGCCCCAAACGATGGTCGATGCGCCATGACCGTCAGCGCTTCGTTTGGGATCCAGTATTCAATACAAAAATATCTTCCCAAAGCGCGCAATTCTCGATTACACCAATATGATCAAAGGACATTTGAATGAAGTTGCAATCTGTAGATATTTCGAAAACTGCCTCTGCCTCGGAAATTGTATTCGAGGCGCTGCGCAAAGCGATAATCGAAGGAGAGCTGGCCGAAGGCGAACCCTTGCGCCAAGATGAGATCGCCCGCTTGTTCAACACCAGCCGCATCCCGGTGCGCGAGGCCATTTCGCGACTGGAAGAACAAGGCCTGGTCACGGCCCAGCGTTACAAAGGTGCGGTTGTCGCTAGCCTGTCGGCCGATGAAGCCGCCGAAATATTCGACTTCCGCGCTATGTTAGAGCCGGCGATCATTGCGCGTGCCGTCCCAAAAATGTCGGCGGCCCTTTTGTCTGAAGCCCGCACTTATTGTGAGGCCTTTGCAAAAGCACCAGAGCCGATGCAATGGGGAGAGTTGAACCGGAAGTTTCACGCAGCGCTCTATAGCGCATGCGCGCTTAACTACCATCTGGAAGTCGCGAATAATGCCATGGATCGGATCGATCGCTATCTGCGCGCCCAACTGGTGCTTAGCAACGGCATGGCGCGCGCCATCAGCGAACATCAGGGCATTCTGGAGGCTTGCGAAAGCGGCGATGCCGCGCTGGCCAGCAAGCTGACCGAAGACCACATCAGGGGGGCAA
>JBATTI010000118.1:0-3077 GCA_049670445.1 Albidovulum sp.
GGCGCGGGTTCCGCGATAGGTTCGGGTTCCGGCGCGGGCGCGGGTTCCGGCTCGGGTTCTGGCGCGGCGGCAGGTTCCGGCGCTTGCTCTGCTTGCGGCTCCGGCACCGCAGCCGGCTCAGGGACCGCAACCGGTTCAGGCGCCGCCTCTGGCTCAGGCGCCGCAACGGGCTCGGGGGCCGCCCCGACTTCCGCCGGAGCCTCCTCGATCCGGGCGTGATCGTCTTCCTCGGGAACCGCATCGGCGGCGACAATTTCTTCCAATCCCTTGTCAAGCTTCGACGAGGACTTGAAGAGCCGTTCCTTGAGTTTACCGAAAAAAGACATGCGACCGCCTGCTTGGCTACTGTTCTCTTTCACCTAGTCAATTCGCGCGCCGGATGGAAGTGCTGGCGCTGGTTTTGGCCAAGGCGACCCCGGGGCCCGAAGACGGGGGGAGGACCTTCATTATCCGCATCACCCGTCTCTTTGCTTGCGAAGATCGCCACCTTCGCGCAAGACTTAACCCGACTGGCAGCATGACAAACCGCATCATGAGAGATCCATGAACAAACCCCTGATCGATCACCCCAGACTTGCCTTCCTGAGGCATCCTGCCGCGCATTTTGCCGCGGCAAGCCTTTCGCCTGCAGTGTTTTTGCTGATCGGCGCGGTCTTTGGCGGGTTTTGGGCGCTGTTTGGCTTTTTGTGGATCACGCTTTTCTTGTCAATTGCCGACCGGCTGGGGCGGCGGTTTGGCACGGACCGCGCGGCACCTGAGGCTGATATCTGGCTGGAAAGGCTTCCCGTGGCGCTGGGGCTTTTTCATTTTCCAATGCTGCTATTCGCGGTTTTCGCGCTGACCGGCGGCACCGGGCTTGGGTTTGGGTCATGGGTTTTGTCGTTCCTGGGCTTTGGTCTGTGGTTTGGGCAGGTGTCAAATTCGGCCGCGCATGAATTGATCCACCGCACCGATCGCTGGTCATTCCGGCTTGGGATGTGGATCTATATCTCCTTGTTGTATGGCCATCACACTTCGGCCCACCGGCTGGTGCATCACCGCTTTGCAGCCACGGCGGATGATCCAAACACCGCGCAGGCCGGTGAAAGCTTTTATGCCTTTGTGGTGCGCGCATGGCCCGGCGGCTTTGTTGCCGGGTATGAGATGGAAAAGGCCCGCCCAAACGGCCGCCCGGCGTGGTTGCAGCCCTATACGGTCTATCTTGCGGGTGCGGCGGGTTTTGTGCTGATCATCGCCGCGTGCTTTGGGATTGACGGATTTTTGGCCTATCTTTTGCTTTGCGCCCATACCCAGATACAGCTTTTGCTGTCTGATTATGTCCAGCATTACGGGTTGGAGCGGAAAGAAACCGGGCTGGACAGCTATGAACCCTTCGGCCCCGCCCATAGCTGGGATGCGCCGGATCTGGTTTCCGGGCTGATGATGCTTCATGCGCCGCGCCACGCAGATCATCATCTGCACCCCGCCCGCCCCTATACCGCGCTTGAATTGTCGCCGGGCGGAAAGGCGCCGCTATTGCCCTATTCCTTGCCCGCCATGGCCACACTGGCGCTGATACCCTATTTTTGGCACCGGATCATGGACAGGCGTCTGAACACATGGAAAAGGCAGAATTCATGAAGCTTTTGGGCCATGCCGCCGTCGCGGTAGCAGTTGTTTTCGCAACATTTTCCGCAGCACAAGAGGCGCCCCTGTCGGGCGATGAATTCGCCAGCCTCACCACCGGTCGCACCTTCTATTTCAGCCGCAATGGCCAGTCTTACGGGGCGGAACAATATCTGCCCGGGCGTCAGGTGATCTGGGCCTTTACCGGCGATGATTGCCGCAAGGGGTTCTGGTATCCCGAGGGGCAGGACATCTGTTTCGTCTATGAAGACAACCCCGAGCCGCAATGCTGGGCCTTTCGGGCCAATACCGGTGGCTTGCGCGCCGAGTTTCGTGGCGATACCGAAAACGCCCCGCTTATCGCCAAACGCTCCAGCCCCGAACCGATGGCGTGTTTTGGGCCGGATGTGGGGGTTTGAAACCCCGGAGGCTTGAACGGGGGGCTTGAACCGGAGGCTTGAACCGGCGGCTTAGAAAAGTGAGCCTTGGCCCGGCGCTTTGGGGGCTGGTTTCGGCGCTGGCTTTTTGGCGGGCTTTTGCGGCGGGTTTTCCGCCGGACCTGCCGCGTCGCCACCTTGCCCGACACTTACCCTGCCATCGCTGAACTCAATCTCCAACCCGGCCGCCGCGCGCGCCGCCTTTTGCCCGGTGATCACCCGGCCTTCGGCGCGGATAACGGCATAGCCACGCGCCAGCGTCTGGGTGTAGCCCAAAGTCAGACGGGTGCGGTCAAGGGCGGCAAGGCGCTGGGTCAAAGCCTCCAGCCGCAGATTTGGTGCGGCGGCAAGGCGCTGGGTCAGATCGCCGAGATCCTTGGCGAATTTGTCATTGGCGCGTTTTGCGTCGCGCGCCATGCGTGCCACGGCAGGCGCAAGGCGCGCCGATCTTTCGTTAAGGCGGCGTCTTTCGACCTCTATGTAGCGGGTCAAAAGCCCCGGCTGGGCGCGGCCGGCGACGGCGTTGAAGCTCGCACGTTTGCGGGTCGCGGCAGAGCGCAAGGCGGGGTCAAGCCGTTCGGCCCAAAGATCAAGCCGCTGGCGCTGCGGCGTTGTCAGCGCCTCGGGGCGGCCAAGGGCGCGCGACAGATCGGCAAGGCGCTGGCGGCGCTGGTCTTGGCGCAAGCCCACCGCGCGCGTCAGCCGCGCCGATTGTTCTGCCGTCCAGGCCAGCAGATCCAGACGCACCGGCACCGCCATTTCGGCCGCCGCCGTGGGGGTCGGGGCGCGCTTGTCGGCGGCATGGTCGATAAGTGTGGTGTCGGTTTCATGCCCGACCGCCGAGATCAGCGGAATTTCACTTGCCGCAGCAGCGCGCACCACGATTTCTTCGTTGAACCCCCAAAGATCCTCGATCGAGCCGCCACCGCGTGCCACGATCAACAGATCGGGGCGCGGGATGTCGCCGCCATGCACCATCGCGTTGAAACCCTTGATCGCAGCGGCAACCTCGGGCGCGCATTTATCGCCCTGAAC
>JBATTI010000119.1:0-1809 GCA_049670445.1 Albidovulum sp.
GGCGTGGTCGGCAAGATCCTAGTGGCCGAGGGGACGGCGGGGGTGAAAGTCAACACAGCTCTCGCCATCATGCTGGAAGATGGTGAAAGTGCTGATGCGATGCCAACGGCCAAAGCCGCACAGCCCGAAGCCAAGGCTGAAACCAAACCCGATACCAAACCCACCGGGGCAGCACCTGCCCCGACCGCGGCCGCTGCACCGGTTGCATCCGGCGCCCGTATCGTCGCATCCCCACTGGCCCGACGGCTGGCGAAGGAAAAGGGGGTTGATCTTGCGGCACTTGCAGGTTCCGGCCCGCATGGGCGCATCGTCAAAGCCGATGTAGAGGCTGCATCAAGCGCACCAACGGTCGCCCATACCACCGCCGCACCGGCCCCGGTATCTGCATCTGCATCTGCATCTGCATCTGCATCTGCATCGACCGCGACGATGCCGGTCAGCATGGCTGCAAGTACCGTTGCCAAGATTTATGAAGGCCGCAAATACGAAGAAGTCCCGCTTGACGGTATGCGCAAAATCATTGCGGCCCGCCTTACAGAGGCCAAGCAGACCATCCCGCATTTCTACCTTCGCCGCTCGGTTGAACTGGATGCGTTGATGGCGTTTCGGGCGGAATTGAACAAGGGATTGGAGGCGCGCGGGGTGAAGCTGTCGGTCAATGACTTCATCATCAAGGCCTGCGCTTTGGCGCTGCAAGCGGTGCCCGACGCCAATGCCGTCTGGGCCGGCGACCGGGTCTTCAGGCTTAAGCCGTCCGATGTGGCGGTTGCCGTCGCCATCGAAGGCGGGCTTTTCACGCCGGTTTTGCAAGATGCGGAAGTGAAGACGCTCTCGACCCTGTCGGCGGAAATGAAGGATCTGGCCACAAGGGCGCGAAACCGCAAGCTTGCCCCGCATGAATATCAGGGCGGCAGTTTTGCGATTTCAAATCTTGGGATGATGGGGGTCGAGAATTTTGATGCGGTAATCAATCCGCCACATGCCGCGATCCTTGCTGTCGGCGCTGGCCTGAAAAAGCCGGTGGTCAAAGCCGATGGAAGCCTTGGCGTTGCGACAGTGATGTCGCTGACGCTTTCGGTTGATCACCGGGTGATCGACGGAGCCTTGGGGGCAGAACTGCTGCAAGCCATTGTGACTTATCTGGAAAATCCGATGACCATGCTGGCCTGAACAACAAAAAAAGGCCGGGGCTGCGCCCCAGCCCCTGACGGTAAATGTTGAAAAAAGAGCTTCTATTGGCCGCACTGCGGCCAATATGTCCTTTGAACACTGCGCTTGACCCAGATCCGGAGGGAGATGTCAGGTGGGGTGTGTCTCGAAAATATCTTCGACAGCCGATGCGGGGCTGGAGCGCCGGTTTCCGCTCCCGTTCGAGGGGGTGGATGTCAACTTCTGCCGGACACCCACCTGTGTCTCCTACGGCGTCACTCCCGACCCCTACAAGCGACCGAACGGAGCGCCGACTGCGCCGCCGGGTGTCCTCCGCGGCGCAGTATCCGGCGCGCAACACGAAGAATTCTTCGACTGTCCGCACTGCACCGCGACCGCCAGGCTGAAGAACAACCGCGCGATCGCCGAAGAATACCGCAGACTCAAGGGATTGCAAGAGTGCGATCCGACCGTGCTGGCATGCCGGACGGAGGGGTGTTTCGCTCATGGCCTCTCGCTGGAGAAGCATCCCGAGTTCTATTGGAGGTTCGGCAAGACCGCAGGTGGCGATTCGCGCTGGCGCTGCCGCCTGTGCCTGAAGACATTCTCGGCGGGCAAGCCAGCACGGAGACACCGGCGGAGCGACAAGAACCGCCTGAT